>CAISEY010000104.1 GCA_903884435.1 uncultured Hyphomicrobiales bacterium
CTGGCGGGGCAACTCACCGGCGCCGCGCCCGAGCCAGCGCAGGATCTCAGCGTTCCCGTCGCGTCCTACGGATTCGAAAACGCACGACTGTCGTGGGAAACGATCCCGCCGCTGATGGAGCGCGCCTCCCCCTTGCGGACGACGCATTTGCGCGATCCGCATGGCGCGCCCGTGCTTTTTGGAAGCGAAGGCTTCATGGACGAACTCGCCGCCGTGACCGGCATGGACCCGGTTGCGTTCCGTCTCGCCAATCTCCGGCATCCGCGCGAACTCGCCGTCGTGAAAGCCGTCGCGGAACGCGCGGATTGGCGGGAGCGCGCGTCTCCACGAAGCGATCAGGGGAACGCGCCCGTGGCGCGTGGACGCGGCGTCGCGCTGCGCCGTCACTCCAGCACGTTCATCGCGCTCGTGGCCGAGGTCGCCGTTCACCGCGACACGGGACGAGTCGAAATCGAACGCCTCGTGTGCGCGGCGGACGTCGGCCTCGTCGTCAATCCGCGCATTCTCGGACACGTCATGGAATGTCAGCTCGTTTACGGCGCGAGCCGCGCGTTGTTCGAGGAAGTGCGTTTCGACGCGGACATGGTGACGAGCGTCGATTGGAACACATATCCCGTTCTGCGGATCGATTCCGCGCCAAAGGCTATCGACATCGTCGTGATCGACCGGCCGGAGATGGCGTCGTCGGGCGCCGCCGAAATGGGGCCGGGGCTTGTCGCGCCGGCGGTCGGCAACGCGATATTCGACGCGACGGGCGCGCGACCGCGACGGTTTCCGATGACTCCGGAGCGCGTTCTCGCCGCGCTTGAAGCGCGCGACCGCGCGAAGGGAATGAAATGAGGGGAAACGACGGGATGCGCACGCTGATCTTCGCCGCCGCGCTGGCCGTTTGCGCGCCGGGCGCGGCCGCCGCCGCGGACGCCGCGCTGATCGAGGCCGCGAAAAAGGAAGGCCGCGTCACCTGGTACACGGCGCAAATCGTCAACCAGCTCGTGCGGCCGATCAGCGACGCCTTCACGAGGAAATATGGAATCAGGATTGACGCGGTGCGCTCCGACGTGACGGACACGGTTCTGCGCATCACCGCCGAATCGAAGGCCGGCAAGATGCAGGCCGATGTTTTCGATGGCACGGCCCCCGCGCCGCCGCTGAAACGTCTGGGCATGGTGATGAAATGGCAGCCGGACGCGGCGAGAACCTTGCCGAAACAGTTCGTCGATCAGGAGGGCTACTGGGTCGCCAACAATCTCTACGTGCTGACGCCCGTCTTCAACACGCAACTTGTCAGGCCCGGCGCGGAGCCGCGCGAATGGAACGATCTCCTCGACCCGAAGTACAAGGGGCGCATCGCCATTTCGGGGCTTGTCTCGTCCTCCTCGGGGCCGGGCTTCGTGGGGACCGTGCTGATGGACATGGGCGAGGAAAAGGGCATGGAGTTTCTGCGAAAACTCGCCACGCAGGACATCACGAACATCCAGTCCTCCGCCCGCGCCATGGTCGATCAGGTGATGGCCGGCGAATTCGCGCTGGGCTTGCAGGGCTTCAACCATCAGCCGGTGATCTCGGCGGAGCAGGGCGCGCCGGTCGACTGGATCAAATGGTCGCCCTCCCTCGCCGTGCTTTCGGTGGTCGCCGTGACGAAGGACGCGCCGCATCCAAACGCCGGCAAGTTGCTGGTGGATTTCCTCGTGTCGAGGGAAGGCCAGCAAATCTTCTCGGACTCGAACTACATTCCCGTCGATCCCGACGTGCCCGCGAAAGCGAAGGACCTCAAGCCGGAGGTCGGCGGATTCCGCGCCATTTATCTGACGCCCGAGGAAACCGACGCGCGGATGCCGCGATGGGCGGAAATTTACAAGAGACTGTTCAAATAGGAAGCGCGTGACGCGAGAGAGGACTCAGAACCCATGAGCGAAGAGATTTTCCCCGACTGGGACCGCGACACGCGGATGCCGGGCCCGCCGCCGCCGCCAGGCAGTTGCGATTGCCAGTTTCACATCTTTCACGACGACACGAAAAAATATCCGGCGAAGCCCAACGCCTATTATCAGCCGCTGAAGGGCTCCAGCTACGAGGACGCCCGCGGCATGCTGGGCGCCATGGGCTTTTCGCGCGGCGTCATCGTCCACGCGATGCCCTACGACACGGATCACGGCTTGCTCATCGACACGCTCGAGGGATTGTCGCCGGAAGGCCGGCGGAACACGCGCGCGACCGCGATCATCAAGGACAACGTCACCGACGCGACGCTCGAGCGACTGAACAGGGCCGGCGTGCGCGGCGCGCGTTTCAACATCGGCCGGAAATATTCGGAGTCGAGTCCCCTCGATTCGGTGAGGCGCTCGATGGACCGGGCGCGGGAAATCGGCTGGCACGCCAAGCTGCACATCAATGGCGAGGACGTGCTGGATTTCGCCGACTTCCTGAATGGCGTCAAAAACCTCACGATGGTCATCGACCACATGGCGCATTTGCACTTCGCCGACGGGCTCGACCAGCCGGCGGCGCGCTGGATCGTCGACAAGCTGAAGAGCGACGAGAACTGGTGGATGCTGTGCTCCAACGGCAACCGCGATTCCACCATGCAACAAGGCTACGACGACGCCGTCCCCTTTGGCCACGCCTTCATCGCGGCGGCTCCGGACAGGATGGTCTGGGGTTCGGACTGGCCGCACGTGCGCTGGCGCGGCAAGCGCATGATGAACGACGCCGAGGCGGTCGAGCTTCTCTATCGTTACGTCGACAACGACGCGGCGCTGATCAAAAAGGTGCTCGTCGACAATCCCGCGCGTCTCTACGATTTCGCGGACTGACGGACCCGCGTGGCGCGCGCGGTCAGGCGCGCCACGCGAGGAACCGGCGCTCGATCGCGGCGCACAGGCGCGTCGTCAGGATGCCGATGGTCACGACAGTCATCAGCGGCACGAAGAGATCCGCGGTTTTCAGATGCGCGCCATACCAGGAAATGTGATAGCCGAGCCCTCCGGCGGAGCTGAACATTTCCCCGAGAATCACGCCGATCAGAGCGCGGCCAAGGCCGATGCGCACGCCCGCGAGCACGAGGGGAGCCGACGCCGGCAGCACGACCTTGCGAACCACGTCGAGTTGCGAGCCGCCGAACGCGCGCACGGCGCGGATCAACTGCGGATCGACGGAGCGCACGCCGGCCATCGTGTTCACGGCGATCGTCACGAAGGTCAGAAGAAAGGTGATGGCGACGACCGTCGTCGAGCCAAACCCGAGCCAGACGATCATCAACGGATAAAAGGCGATCAGCGGCGAGGCGTAGAGAAACCAGACGAAGGGGTCGAACGTGTATTCGACCGCGCGGCTCATTCCCATGGCGACGCCAAGCGCCAGGCCGACGACCAGCGAGAGCGAAAAGCCGACGCCGAATTCGGCGAGGCTCACGGCGAGATCGGCCTGAATCTCGCCCGCCTGCCATTGCCTGACGAAGGCTTCCGCGATGGCCGAGGGATTGCTGACGATCACGGGATTGAGCCAGCCGGCGCGCGCCGCGAACTCCCAGGCGGCGACCAGAAGGAAAACGCCAAGCGCGCCGAGGCCGATTTCCTCGAAGCGGTCGCTCCCGCGCCGGACCGGGCGGCGCGCCTCGTCGTCGACGCGGACCTGGCTCATCGCGTGGCGCTCCAGGGCGCGACCAGCGCCTCGATCCACCGCACGAGCACGACCCCGGCGAAGCCGAGGCTCGAAATCACGAGCACCAGCACGAAGATTTCGGCCGAGCGGTCGCTGGTGCTGTAGACCTGAACGAGCCGCCCGACGCCCTTCACGGACACGTACATTTCCGCCGCGATGAGGCTCACGATGGAGCGCCCCACCGCGAGGCGCAGGCCCGCCATGATGGCGGGCAGGGCGCCGGGCAAGTATCCTTTCGCGACGATCTGCAGGGGCGTCGCGCCATAAGCCCTCAACGCGCGAATCCAGGATTCATGCGCCTCGCTCACGCCCGTGCGCGTGTTGATGACGATGGGCACGAAGGCGCTGAGAAAGACCATCACGGCCTTGGACTGCATGCCGACGCCGAACCAGACGACGAGCACCGGCACGAAGGCGATCATCGGCGCGGTGTAAAGCGCCGCGAAGAGAGGATCGACGAGGTAGAGCAGCCGCCGGCTCAGGGCGAAGGCGAGGCCCAGCAGGACGCCGAAGACGATGGCCGGGAAAAAGCCCAGGGCGAATTCCTGCAGGGTGACGCCGAGATTGGCGGCGAGTTCTCCCGACGCGATCATCGCCGCGAGCGCGCCCAGAATTTCCGTCGGATAGGAAATCAGATCGGAGCGCACGATTTCGCGCGATCCCGCGAGCTGCCAGGCCAGGAGAAACGTCAGCACGCTTCCCGCGCCGACGATGGCGCGCGTCCAGGGGCGGAACGCGCGGACGAGGCCCGGCGTCCGGAGGCGCGGCGACGCCTTCGCCTCAACGCGCGACGACGGGCTCGACATCGCTTTGCTCCCAGGAGCCCGAACCGCGGATTTGCGCCTCGAGGAGATTCCAGATTCGTTCGCGCCAGGCGACGAAGCGCGGCGTGTTGCGGACCGAGAGGTCGCGCGGCCGCGGCAGGTCGATCGCGATTTCCTCGATGATTCGTCCCGGCGACGCGCTCATCACGATCACGCGGTCGGCGAGATAGATGGCTTCGTCGATGTCGTGCGTGACGAAGAGGATCGTCTTGCGGTCCCGTTCCCAGATGCGCAGGAGTTCGGAAGCCATGACCTGACGAATCTGCGCGTCGAGCGCGCCGAAGGGCTCGTCCATCAGGAGCACCTCCGGTTCGACGCCGAGCGCGCGGGCGATGCCGACGCGCTGGCGCATGCCGCCGGACAGTTGATGCGGATAGGCGTTTTCGAAAGCCTTGAGACCCACCATCGAAACATAGCGGCGCGCGGTCTCGCGGCGCGCCTTCCGGGCGACGCCCTTGAGTTCCAGACCCAGTTCGACATTGGCGATCACGGTTCGCCAGGGAAGCAGCGCGAAATCCTGAAACACGAGGGCGCGATCGCTGCCCGGCTTCGTGATCGGCGCGCCATTGAGTCGCAAATCGCCGCTGGTCGGCTTCAGCAGGGCGGCGATCAGCATCAGCAGCGTGCTCTTGCCGCAGCCGCTGGGCCCGACGATCGTCACGAACTCGCCGCGATCGATGGTGAAGGCGACGTTCGACAGCGCCAGAAAGGAGGCGCCCGTCGACTCGTTTTCATAGGCGAGCTGGACGCGGTCGAGAACGAGCTGTGTCATGGCGTGTTTCTGGGCGGGCCGGCTTGCATGGCGCCTCGTCGTGATCGCGGAGACGGCAAACTACGCGGCGGGGCGGGGCCTTTCAAGCCGGGTCAGCGTTTCAGGCGCACGGCGTCGCGCACCTTGCGCTTGATGTCTTCCGGACTGGCGTAAATCTCCGCCAGCACGGACTGGACGGCTTCGCCCTCGATGGGGGCGATGTCGAGTTTCGCCCTCTCCGCCTCCGCGAGAAATTCGCCGTCCTTCATCGTGTCCATGAAGGCCTTGCGCAAGGCCTCGATCCGTTCCTTCGGGACTTCCGACGAGACAAAATAGGGCCGCCCGAAGATTTCCTGCGCGTAGACGATTTCGAGGACTTTTTTCTGGTCCGGGCCGGGAGCGAAATCGCCCGCGACCGGCACGCCGCGCCTGTCGAGGTCCGGATCGCCCCTGATCCGCTCCTGCACCAGCAGGTTGAGGCGACCGCGCGCCAGAAAATCCGCGTATTGCGTTTGCAGGCTCGACCAGCCCATGCCGCACTGGCCCTGCACCTCGCCCTTTTCCATCGCGAGCATGATTTCGCGGCTGCCGGGATAGCCGAACACCATTTTGAATTTCGCGCCGACCGTGTTGTTGAGCAAGACCGGCAGATATCCGGTCTGGCTAATTTCCGACGAGCCGCCCATGACGATTTCCATCCGCAGCGCGTCCGCGAATGTCCTGGCGGGCGAATCCGCGCGCACGACGCAGAGATTGACGTCCTCGTTGGCGCTGCCGAGCCACGCGAGTTTCGCGTGGTCGTAACGCAACGCGCCCGGCTCCTCGAGCACGGGCGCCAGCGGTTGCGTCGATAGCGGCGCGCCGATGAAGGTTCCGTCCCTTGGCGCGACGGTCGCGACATAGCCCGCCATCGTGTTGCTGGCGGCGCCGGGCATGTTCGTCACGACAATCTGGGGATTGCCGGGAACATGCTTGCCCATGAAGCGCGCGACGAGACGGGCGTAGGCGTCGAACCCGCCGCCCGCAGAGGTGCCCACGACAATGGTCACGGTCTTGCCGCGCCAGACGGACGCGAGATCCTCCGCGGCGGCGACGGACGCGAAAAGCGCGAGCGCGATCGAGGCGAGAAGCCCTTGCATTGCGGTTTGCTCCCGGTCGAGACGCGCGCCCCCGAGATGGCGCGCCGCTCGCGGGCAGGCTGCCCTTTCGCGCCGGGTTTGGCAACGAGCCGCCGGGGCCGACGTTTGACACGTTCGCGCCCGGCGGGGCTAAATGCGGCTGTATTCGAAGCGCCGGCGCCGGGTCGCCAGGAGGAAGCGTTCATGATCGAAATGCGTCAATCGCGCCGCGAGGCTCTCGCGTTGCTGGCGGGCGCCGGGGCCTGCGCCATCGCGCCGGCGCGCGCCGACGACAAGCCCGAAAAGCCGAAACTGAATTTCGCCCTTTCGGTCGACGCCTCGTCCTTCACGCCCGCCTATGTCGCGGCGGCGCGCACCTGGAAGGAGCAGGGGCTCGACGTTCAGTTCAACATCTTCCGCAACGACGCCGAGGCCGCGCAGGCGCTCGCCGGCGATTCCGTCGACGTGACGCTGCAATCCTTCGACGGACTGCTGAGCCTCATCGGCGCGAACCAGCCCGCCGTCGGTTTTTACGCGGGATTTTCGCAGGCGGATTTCGAGTGGTTCTCGCTGCCGTCCATCAAGACATGGAACGACCTGCGCGGCCAGACGGTGGGCGTTTCGAGCTTTGGCTCGCTCACCGATCAGCTCACCCGCCACGCCCTGCGCAAGCACGGGCTCGATCCGGAAAAGGACGTGCAAATTCGCCAGATCGGCCCGTCGTCGGCGGCGCTCGCCGCGATGAAGAGCGGCCGGCTGGGCGCGGGCGTTCTGTCGGCGCCGTTCAAATGGACCGCGGTGGAGGCCGGGCTGACCCGCCTCGCGGTGCAGACCGAGGAAATCTCGAAACAATGGCCGAAGCACACGTTCATCGCGAAACGCGCGTTCCTCGACAAATATCCAGACACCATCCGCGCGCTGCTGCGCGCCCACGTGGCGGCGATCCGTCTCGCGAAGGCCGACAGGCCCTTCACCGCGAAAGTCCTGGAGGAGCGACTGAAGTTCACGCCCGACCAGGCGCTGAAGGCCTATGACGACGTGATCGCCGGCTTCGACGAGCGCGGGAATATCCCGGACATGGACATGTTCTGGACGATCAAGAAAGAAGCGAAGGAAGTGACGGAGACATGGCCGCGCGAAAAATACTTCGACGATCGTTATCTCGTGTCGTTCGCGCAATGGGCGCCGTGAGGATATCGCCATGACCGACATCGTCGACACCGGGGACGTCGCGCTCTACGCCGCCTATGACAATCGTTACGCGCGCCAGGAGGCGCGGTTTGGCGTCGAGCGGCGCGTGCTGGAGCGCGTGCCGGTCATCGACCTTTCGGCCTTCGTCGACGATGGACCGCTCGCCGACCGGCGGGAGGTCGCCGCGAGGCTTCGCGCGGCCTGCGTCGACATTGGTTTCTTTTATCTGGAAGGCCACGGAATCCCGGTTTCCGAACTGGAGGAGCTGAACGCCCTCGGCAACCGGTTCTTCGCCCTTCCGCTCGGGGAGAAGATGAAGGTTCACGCCAGCAAAAGCCCGACGCGGCGCGGCTTCATGCAGACCGGCGGGCTCGATCCCGGCGGCGACGCGGCCAGGACGCCGGACATCAAGGAGCGGTTCATGATGAGCCGGGAGCCGCTGCCTGGCGAAACGAATTTCGGATACAACGTCGGCCAGAGCCAGTGGCCCGACGAGAGCGTCGCGCCAGGCTTCGAATCATTCATGAAACGGCACATGCGCGATCGCGTCGTCCTCGCGCAACGTCTGGCGCGCGCCTTCGCGCTCAGCCTCGCGTTGCCGGAGGACTATTTCGACGACGTCTACGCGCGCCCGGGCGGCACGCTGGCGCTGAATTATTATCCGCACATCGCGCCGGAACGGCTGGCGAGCACCCAGTGGAGCTTTTCGCCTCACACCGACTACGGCGGAATCACCCTGCTGACCCAGGATTCCGTTGGCGGTCTTCAGGCGCGAAACGCCGCGGGAGACTGGATCGACGTTCCCCCGCGCGAAGGTGCCTTCGTCGTCAACATCGGCGACATGTTCGCCATGTGGACCAACGATCTCTACACGTCGAACCTGCACCGGGCCATGAACGCCAGCGGCAAGGCGCGGCTCTCGGCGGCCTTCTTCACCAGCCCCGCCGGCGAAACCGTTTTGCAATGCCTGCCGACCTGCCACGGGCCGGGCAATCCGCCGCGCTACGAGCCGGTCCGCGCCGACGACTACTACAACGCGCTGATTCGCCAGGCTCACGCGACGGGACGGCCCGGCATATCGACGCAAACAGCCAGGCGCCTCAAGGCCGGATGAACACGGCGAGGCCATCATCCGCGCCGGTGCGGGCGCGCGAACAGGGAGACGACGGTCTTGGACAACCGGGAAAGCATGCGCGCCGAGGCGCTGGGCGACTTGCGCAAGTGTCTGCAATTCGCAGAGGAGATCGGCAATCTCGAATACGTGGATGGAGCCGATTCCGATCTCGAGATCGGCGCGCTCTACGAACTGTCGCTGGACGAGGAAAAGCCGCCGGTTCTGGTCTTTCGCGACATCAAGGGCTATCCGCCGGGACATCGCATCGCCGTCAACGTGCGCTCCTCCGAGGTCTTCGACAGTGGCGCCAAAGGCCTTGAACTGGTCCAGTCCTATCGCAAGCACCGTCAGAAGAAGCGCGATCCGATTCCCCCCGTGACCGTCGCGACCGGTCCGGTCTTCGAAAACGTGCTCGACGGCGACGCGGTGAACGTCGACGCCTTTCCCGCGCCGCGCTGGCACCAGGACGACGGCGGGCGCTACATCGGCACGGAATGCATGGTGATCGTGCGCGATCCCGACAGCGGCTGGGTCAATTGCGGCACCTATCGCGTTCAGGTTCACGATTCGAAAACGCTGTGCGTTTTCATTGAACACGGCAAGCACGGCGACATGATTCGCCGCAAGTACTGGGCGAAGGGCGAGGCTTGCCCCATGGTCGTCAGCGTCGGCCAGGCGCCCGTGCTCGGCGCGGCCTCGGCCGCGACGCCGGGGCCAGGCGTGTGGGAATTCGCGGTCGCCGGCGCGCGACTAGGGCGCCCGATCGAGATCGTCGAGGGCAGACACACGGGCCTGCCTTTCGCGGCCGACTCGGAACTCGTTTTCGAAGGCTTCATGCCGCCGCCGGAGGTTCGCTCGGAGGCGGAAGGGCCGTTCGGCGAATGGCCCGGCTATTACGCGTCGAGCACGCGGCCCGAACCGGTGCTGGAAGTGAAGGCCATCTATCACAGGAACGACCCGATCATCACCGGCGCGCCGCCGATGAAGCCGACATTGCCCGGCTTCTGGCATGGCACCGCCGGCTCGTCGCACATTCGCGCCGCGGCTCTCTGGGACGAACTCGAGGCCGCGGGCGTGCCCGGCGTCAAGGGCGTGTGGAAACTGCCGGGCGGCGGGCCGCGTTTCATCAATGTCGTCGCCATCCAGCAGATGCACGCCGGCCACGCGAAAATGGCAGGGCTCGTCGCTGCGGGCTGCGGCTCCAACGCCTATCTCGGCCGCATCGTCATCGTCGTCGACGACGACATCGACATCACCAACAACGCGGAAGTGAACTGGGCGCTGGCGACGCGCTGGGATCCGAAGACGCAGACCGACATCGTCGACGGCTGCTGGACGGGCTACATCGATCCGATGATTCCGCCGGAACGCCGCGAGTCGGGCGATCTCTCCAACAGCCGGATCATCATCTACGCCGTGCGGCCCTTCGCGTGGAAGAAGGACTACCCGAAGGTCAACGCCGTCTCCGGCGATTACGCCAACGAGGTCCGTCGCAAATGGGCGGGAAAGCTCGACTTCCTGGCGCGGGGGCGGGACAGGTGACGGCGGACGGGCGTTCCATGCTTCGCGAGGCGACGCCGGCCTGCCTGGCGGCGCTCGTCTTCGCCGCGCCCGCGATGGCGCAGCCGGTCGAGGACTTCTACAAGCGCAATCCCCTCACCATCGTCGTAGGGTCGGACGTGACCGGCGATTACGACGCCGCCGCTCGCCTGCTGTCGCGGCATCTGGGCCGGCACGTTCCGGGAAATCCCTCCGTCGTGATCCAGAACATGCCGGGCGCCTCGGGCATCAAGGCCGCCAACTGGCTATACGCGGTCGCGCCGAAGGATGGCTCCGTCATCGGCACGTTCAACAAGAGCATGCCCTTCTACGAAGTCACGGCCACCGCCAACGCGAATTACAGGTCGAATCTTTTCAACTGGATCGGAAGCTCCACCTGGTCGAACAATCTCGTGGTCGTCACCGCGCGCACCGGCGTGAAAACCATCGAGGACGCGAAACAGCGCGTGATCACCATGGGCTCCATCGGCGCGGGCGGCACCATGAGCACCTATCCGCTCATGCTCAACAACACGATCGGAACCAGATTCAAACTCGTGCAGGGATACGCGGGCGGACAGATGGTCGATCTCGCCATGGAACGCGGCGAGGTGGACGGGCGCGGCAGCTACACATGGGCGGATCTCAAGGCGCGGCGCGCTGACTGGCTGAAACAGGGCAAGCTCAACGTGCTCGTGCAGTTCGGCCTCGAGCGCGAACACGACTTGCCGGACGCGCCGGTTCCGGCGGAACTCGCGCGCGACGATCGCGAGCGCGCCGCCTTCTCCTTTATTTCCGCGGACATCGCCGTGGGAAAGCCCTTCGTGCTGCCGCCCGGCGTGCCGCGCGACAGGATCGACGCCCTGCGCAAGGCCTTCGACGAGACGATGCGCGATCCCGCCTATCTCGCCGACGCCAGAAGCGTCGAGGCCGAGGTCAAACCAACGTCCGGCGAGAAATTGCGGGCCGTCGTCGCCGCGATCATCGCGACGCCGCCGGATATTCTCGACCTTTCCAGACGCCTGATGAACGAGAACTGAGGACACGACACAATGGCCGAATTCGAGAGAACCCGTGAACGCGAACGTCCGCCCATTCAGGACAATCCCTACGAACGCACGCTGAAATATCGCAAGGAATTCGGCGAGCGCATGGCCAATGGCCCGATCGTCATCCGCGGCGAGGAGCGCGAGGTGTTTCAGGCCCGCCAGGGAAAGCTGAAGTTTTTTCTCGATCCCACCTTTTACGCGGAGCCGCCGCTGCAAAACTGGCGTGTTTTCATGCACGAAATCCGCACCAAATCCGGCCGTCACCGCCACCAGGGCGGCCTCGTCATCTACGTGCTGGACGGCAAGGGCTATTCCATCGTCGATGGCGAACGCCTCGACTGGGCGAAGGGCGACGTTGTGTTGTTGCCGATGCGGCCCGGCGGCGTCGAGCACCAGCATTTCAACCTCGCGCCCGACAAGCCCTCGAAATGGGCGGCCTTCATCAACATTCCCATCATCGAACATCTCGCCTCGGTGCTGGAGCAGAAGGAGGCGTCGCCGGATTTCAAGGAATAGGCTGGCGACATTCCGGCGCCGCTTGCGGCGCGCGCGCGATTTGCGCAAGCTGCGCGTCTTGCGACATTCCACGGGAGAACACCATGCGACTGACTTCCTGCGCCTGCTGCGCGTCTTATGACTACCTCGGCGGCGCGGTCTCCGCGCCCGCGGACGCGCCCGGCGGCGGCAAGGGCGCGCCGAAATCCGGCGGGCCCGTCGATCGCGCGTTGCTCGAGGACATCGCCGTCGCCAGCCGTATCTGCGCGGCGGAAGGCGTGTTCGACGCGTTCGGCCATCTTTCCCTGCGCCATCCCGGCGACAAGAAGCGCTTTCTCATGTCGCGCTCGAAGGCGCCGGCGCTGACCACCGCCGACGACATCATGGAATTCGATCTCGATTGCGACGCCTGCGACCAGCGCGGCCGCGGCGTGTTTCTCGAGCGTTTCATTCATGGCGAAATCTACAAGGCGCGGCCGGACGTGAACTCCATCGTTCACAGCCATTCGCCCTCCGTCGTGCCCTTCAGCCTCGTGCCGAACAAGATGCGCGCCATGTTCCACACCAGCGCATTCATCGCGCGGGGCGTGCCGGTGTTCGACATTTCGGAAAAATACGGCCCGACCGACATGCTCGTCGGCGACAACGACAAGGGCCGCGAACTCGCCCGCGTGCTCGCCGACAAGTCCGTCGTGCTGATGCGCGCCCACGGCTCCGTGGCGGTCGGCCCCAGCCTGCAACACGCGGTCTATCGCGCCGTCTACACGGAAGTGAACGCGAAATTGCAGATGTCCGCGACCCTGCTCGGCGGGCCCATCGCGGCGCTCAGCGAGGAGGAAGGCCGCCTCGCCGACGCGGTCAACATCGCGGGCGTCGGCCGCCCGTGGGACTTGTGGAAGATGAAGATGACGGGCGCCGCCTGATCGCCTGCGGGGACGCGACGGTCGCCGCCTCCCCGGCCAGAACTCACGATGGCATGACGGCTCCGAAGGCCTCGCACAATTTCGCGCAGGCGGCGGCGTCGCCAAGTCCGCCATGCGCGATCGCGATCAGGCGCGCGGCCTCGGCTTCGCCCACGAGCGGATCGAGAATCCGGTGCGCCTTGGTCGCCAGCGCCGCGTCGTCGAGCGGGCGCTCCGGATCGCCCGTGACGACGTGATTGGCGCGCTGGATCGTCTTTCCGCCCGCGCGCACCTCGATTTCCGCCGGCCAGCGTCGCGGAAATTCTTGCTGCAACGAAGCGTCGGCCTCGACGCTCACCTTTTTCGCGAAACCCAGGACATTGGCGTCGGCCATGACCGACATGCGGTCGAGATCCCACAAATGCGCGCGCCGGTAGGCGCCAAGTCCCATCTGGAATCCGGCGTTGACGAAGCCGGACGACCGGTTCGCCGGATCGATGGCGCCGGAAATCATGCCGGAATAGGCTTGCGGCACGCGCACTTTCACGGATTCGACGGTCGCGGGATCGAGGCCCTCGTCGAACAGGGCGATCATCGCCTCGGTCGCGCCAAGCGCCTGGCGCGCGGTGCAGAAGGGCTTCATGCCCAGCAGCGGAAACACGCTGGTCTGTCCAAGGCCTTCGGTCAGCTTCGCCATGTCCGCCTTGATGCCCTGCGCGTTTTCGAGCCACGGACCTTCAAGCAGCGAGGCGTCGCCGCAGAATCCCAGCCGCGCCGCGTTCGCCGCGCGCAAGCCTTCGGCGATGGCGCCGATGAACAAAACCCAGCGGCCCGAAAGCGCTCCGTTGAACCGGCCGGTGCGGCCCGCGGTCATCATCAGCGCCAGCGACAGCGCGGCTTCGGTTTGCGCCTGGTCGAGATTCCAGATTCGCGCCGCGATGGCGGCGGCCCCGAGCGGCGCGCCGATCGCCGTCGGCCAGATTCCGCGATAAAGCACGACGGGACCGTTGATGGCGACGCCAAGGCGCACGATGAGATCCGTGCCGGCCCAGATCGCGCTGGCGATCCGGTCCGGGTCGGTGACTCCGGCCTCGCGCGCCAGCATCAGCGCGACGGGAACCGTCACGGAACTCGGCGTCGTGCAACTGCCGAGATGGATGTCGTCGACTTCCGTGTGACGGATGATCGACGCGGCGATGGCGATGGCCTCGAAGCCCTTCGCGTCCGGATCGAGCGCGTAGAGGTGCTTCGCTTCCGAGGTGCGGGAGCCCGCGATCCCCGCGAGCGCGGCGTCGCCGACATGCCGGCGCAACAAACCCCGGTCGCGCGGCGGCAGGCGCGCGGCGGAGGCGCCTGTGACGAAAGCGGCGAGATCGCCAATGACGCTCATGATTTACTCCGGATCGGAACGGGTCAGAATTTCCAGCCGGCCATCGGCGTGGAGATGAACCATGGCCGTCGCGATGGCGCCGCCTTCCGCGGGATCATGCGCGCCGACGCGCAGGGCGTAAGCGATCTCCGCGACGACGTGGCCGCCGCCCGCGCGCAAATCGGCGCCCTCGTTGGCGGAAAGCCCGATGCGATGGCCAAGACTGCCTGACAGAACGGGATGCGGCGAATACGAGCCGAGCGCGGCGCGGGCCCTGTCGAGCAGGGCGCCGGCGCTCGCGCCCGCGTGGAAATTCGCCAGCACGGCGTCGAGCGCGGCCGTGGCGGCCTTCGCCACCTTTCGCGGCGCGGGCGCGTCGCCGACGAAAACCTCCGCCCAGTAGCCCTGGAATTTCACGCCGACATAACCCAGCAAGGTCGCGGGCCTGTCGTCGAAACGGGCGCGATAGGGCTCGAGGGTGCGGCCGCCGTCGCGGCTGACGAGGGTGCGCACGTCCTGCGCGGCGCGGTTGCGCGCGGTTGTCTCGGCGACGAGCGCGGCGTTTTCGACGTCCTTGCCGGCGCGCCAGGCCGCGCGGAACGCCTCGCCCGCGGCGCTGGCGATGGACGCCGCCGCGCGGAGAACCGCCGTCTCGCGCGGGCGATGCGCGCCGCGCGCGGCGGCGAGCGCGTCGTCGATCGCGACGAGTTCGAATTTTCCGGCGATCGATGTCTCCACCTGGCCGTACATGACCGGCGTGATAAGGTCGAAGCCGATGGTCGCGATCCTGCCGGGCGGGAGCTTTTCGACGAAGCCATCGAAATATTTCCATTCCCAAGCGGACACGACGTCCTTGATCCAGGTGCGCGTCTTCATCGCGGGCATGTCGCGCGCGGTCATCGAGGACAGCAGTCGCGCCTCGCCCTTCAGGGGGATCAGCGCCATGGCGAAGCGCATCAGCGGGATGAAGTTGGTGAGCCAGGCGAGCGAGGCGTGCTCGCGGCCGTCGCCATAGACGAGCACGGCGGAACAGCCGGCTGCTTCCATCGCCTCGCGCAACGGGCGCAGGCGGATGTCGAACTCGTCCTCGGGAAGCGTGTCCGTGTCCCAGTAATAGGAGCCGAGCATGATGCAGGGGTGAGTCGTGTGCATGACGGCCCTCAGGCGTTGACGGAATCGAGCGTGGAATCGCGGTCGGACAGGGAAATCGCGCCATTGTGCGAAATCACCACGGGTTCGCCGCACATCAGATAGCCCGTCTCCGGAATGTATTGATTGGGGTGCATGACGAAGATCATGCCCTCCTCGAATTTCACCTCGCTCTGGTCGTTGAGGTCGCCGGGCTGGTCCGAGGTCACGCCCAGTCCGTGGCCGCGCACGCGCATGTAGGGCGCGCGGCAATAGTCGCCGTATCCGGCTTCGATCAGGACGGCGTTCATGGCGCGCGTCGCGTCCGCCACGGTCGCGCCGGGCACCGCGGCTTCCATGCCGCGCAGCATGGCCTTTTGCAAAATCGCGTATTTGTCGCGCTGCAGAGCGCTCGTTCCGCCGATCACCGCCGTGCGGCAGATTTGCGCGAACTGTCCATCGAAGCACGGCGTGAGTTCGCCGAGGATGATGTCGCCCTTCTCCAGCACCCGCCGCCCGGCCGCGCGCACGCCGAGATTGTGCTGCGAGGCGCTCATCAGCAGGAAATTGTCCTCCGCGCCCAGCGCTTTCATGTGGGCGTAGATATCGGCGGCGAGTTCGAATTCGCGCATGCCCGGCCTCGCCGCTTCCAGCAGCCGCTCGTAGCCGCGCTCGGCGATCCAGGTCGCCTTTTTCGACGCCGCGAGTTCGCCGGGCGAGCGATTGCGCGCGATGTGCGAGGCGAGCCTGTCGTGCGCGACGGGCGGCCTCGCCAGCAGCGCCAGCGCCGCGCTGGCGAGACTCCGGCGCTGCCGCGACAGATTGACGACGGCGAGATTGCCGCGCGCGAGCCCGCTCGCCCCGAGCACGCCCGCGAGCGCGCCCGGAAGATCGTCGGTCGCGATGACCTTGTCGCTGGCGGAGGCCGCCGCGACGCGTTCCCGATCCCAGGCCGGCGTGACGATCAGCGTGGCGTCGCCGTCGCGCGGTATGACGACGACGCTTTCGCCCAGCGGGCGCAGGCCCGCGAAGACATAGACCGCGTTGGATTCCAGAAATGAGTTCTGGCCGTCGTTGAAGGCCATGAGGCCGTCGAGGCCCTGCTCCGCGAGGAAGGCGCGCGCCTGCGCGATCCGGTCTCTTTGAATGCCCATCGCATCCTCCCGTCGCCCGTCCCGGGCCAGGCGCGTCGCCAGGCCGCCAGAACCGGCGAATGCAATCAATCCCGCGCAGAACTATGGGCGCGGGAGTTGCGCGTCAATTGAATTGTCGCGCGGAAAACCGCGTCTCCCGCGCCCTTTGACAGGATGGCGACCGCATCGCTACGGTGACGATCCTGACACACGCGACCGCCGGCGACGCGGATCGCCGGAGCGCAGCCGTGGGCCTCATTTCACTTGATTTCAGAACCGGAAACGCCGTCGAGACGAGAAGCGCGGCGATAGAACGTCTCGTCATCGCCGGCTGGACCGGACGCGACCGCGCCGCCGTCGAAAAGCACATCCGGGAGCTCGAGGATCTGGGCGTGAAAAGGCCGGCGACGACTCCGGTCTTTTACCGCGCCTCCGCCGCGCGCGTGACGCGGGCGGAGCGGATCGAGGCCACGGGCGAGGCCTCGAGCGGCGAGGTTGAATTCGTGCTGTTGCAAAGCAACGGGCGGCTCTGGGTGGGCGTTGGTTCGGACCACACGGACCGGCAAGTGGAGACCTACAACGTCACCGTGTCCAAGCAGATGTGCGACAAACCGGTCGCCGGCGAATTCCGGGCGTTCGACGACGTGGCCGCGCGCTGGGACCAGCTCGTCCTGCGCTCCTTCATCGTCGAGAATGGCGTCCGCGTCGCCTATCAGGAGGGCGCCGTGTCGGCCATGCTCGATCCGCGCGAATTGATCGAACTGTACACGGGCGGCGGTCCGCTGGCCGAAAACACCATGATGTTTTGCGGTACGCTGGCCGCCAGGGGCGGCATCCGGCCCGCGTCGCGTTTCGAGTTCGAACTCGACGACGCCGCGCGTGGCCTCGTGATTTCGGGCGGATACGACATCGCGACATTGCCGGTCGCGGGTTGAATGTCCGGGCCAGCCATTGAAAAAACATTTCGCGGTCGCGACCTGGGGATCGATTCATGAATGACAATCGGCGCGTGCTGATTTCCGGCGGCGGTCCGGTGGGGCTGTTTTGCGCTTTGTTGCTGGGGCGGCGCGGCGTGCCCGTTCGCGTTTTCGACAACAATCCCTGTTTGCAGGACGATCCGCGCGCCGCGACGACCCATCCCGCGACGCTGGAAATCATGGGCGCCGCCGGCCTCGTCGAGGACATGGAGCGGGTGGGCCTCGTGACGCCGGTTTTTCAGTTCTGGGATCGGCCGACGCAGCGCCTCGTCGCCGAATTCGATCACGGCCTGCTGAAGAACGACACGCAATACCCCTATGTCGTGCAATGCGAACAGTTCAAGACCGCGCGGCTGATCCTGGAGCGGCTGGAAAAGCTGCCCGATGTCGAGGTGCTCTTCGATCATGAAGTGACGGATTTCACGCAATCCGCCGATGGCGTCGAAGTCGTGACGAAGGGCGCGAGCGGCGAGGAGCGGCATCGCGGCGGCTGGCTGATCGGCGCCGATGGCGGCCGCAGCACGGTGCGCAAGAAGGCGGGAATCGCCTTCGACGGCTTCACCTGGGAGGAACGCTTCCTCGTTTTGACGACGCCGTTCGATTTTTTCGCCCATCGCGGCTATTCGTTCCGCTCCTATTTCGCCGACCCCGAGGAATGGTGCAATTGCTTCAAGGTCAGCGCGGATGGACCGCCCGGCCTGTGGCGCACGGTCTATCCGACCGACCCCGCGATTCCCGACGCCGACCTGATGAGCGACGCGGCGGTGCAGGCGCGCCTGCAAAAGTTCTTTCCGTCGGACCGGCCCTACGAGGTCGTGCACCGCAATCTCTACGTCACGCACCAGCGCGTCGCGAGCACGTTCCGGCTCGGTCGCGTCCTGCTCGCCGGCGACGCCGCGCATGTCAACAATTCCATCGGCGGCATGGGCCTCAACGGCGGCCTGCAGGACGCCGACAGCCTTTCGGACAAGCTCGGACGGGTCGTCGCGGATGGCGCGCCCGACGCCCTGCTCGATCTCTACTCGTTGCAACGGCGCACGGTCACGATCGAATTCGTGCAGGAACAGACCATCGCCAACAAGAAGCGGCTCGAGGCGCGCGAGCCCGAGGTGCGCGCCAGGAATTTCGACGAACTCGCCCGCACCGCCGCCGATCCTGAAAAAGCGCGTCAGTTCATGCTGCGCTCGGGCATGATCGCGATGCAGCGGCGCGCCGATTCCATCACCCTCGACAACGCCTGATGGACGGAACCGCCCGCATGACGAACCCGCCCGGAACTTTCCCGCCGAAATCCCTGGAGGCTTACATGCCCGGGCCGGGCGACGACGCGCGCGGCTATCCCGATCTTCACGCCCACGTCATCGCGCTCGCCCGCGCCGGATTGTTGCATGTGATCGACGAGCCCATCAACAAGGACACGGAAATGCACCCGCTGGTGCGCTGGCAATATCGCGGCGGCATTCCGGAATCGGAGCGCAAGGCGTTTCTGTTCACGCGTCCGGTCGACGGCAAGGGCCGCGCATACGACAGCGCCGTGCTCGTCGCGGGGCTGGCCGCGACGCGCGATGTTTATCGCGTGGGATTCGGCAAGCCGCTGGAGCAGATCGGCGATGTCTGGATCAGGGCGATGAATTCACCCGTGCCGCCGCGCGTGGTCGAAACCGCGCCCTGCCACGACATCGTCGTCGTCGGCGACGCTCTCGACGCGCCGGGCGCGGCGCTCGACGGGATTCCCGTGCCGATTTCGACGCCCGGCTGGGACAATGGCCCCTATCTGTCCGCCGGTCATTTCATCACGAAGGACCCGGACACGGGCGTCCAGAACGTCGGCAACTACCGCGGCCAGATCAAGGCGCCGCGACGGCTCGGGATGAACCCCTCCGTCGAGTTGCGCGCCGGCATCTACACGCACTGGCTGAAGTACAAGAAGCGCGGCGAGAAAATGCCCTGCGCCGTCGTGCTCGGCTGCCCGCCCGCCGTGTCCTACGCCTCGGTGCAGAAAATGGCGGAAACTCTCGACGAGATCGCCGTCGCGGGCGCGCTCGCCGGTTCGCCCATCGACGTTGTCCGGGCCAGGACCGTCGATCTGCTGGTCCCCGCGGAATCGGAAATCGTCATCGAGGGCTTCATCGACACGCGCTGGCTGGAGCCCGAGGCGCCGTTTGGCGAGTCGCACGGTTACGTGAACCTTCAGGAATACAACGCCTTCATGGACGTCACCGCGATCACGCGGCGCAAACACGCCATCGTGCCATCGTTCATCAGCCAGGTGACGCCGTCGGAATCGAGCGTCATCCGCAAGGTCGCGATGGAGCCCGTGTTCCTCGATCATCTGCGGACTCGGCTTGGCGTCAAGGGCGTCAAACGCGTCGCCATGCACGAACCGCTGACCTCGCTCTACGCCGTGATCGCGATCCAGTTCGAGCGTGGCCTGCCGCCGACGGAGGTCTGGCGCGCGCTGTATGGCGCCTCGACGCTGCACCGGTTCGCGGGAAAGTGGATCATCGCCGTCGACGAGGACATCGACCCGGAAAACGCCGACGCGCTGTTCTGGGCCATGTCGTACCGCTGTCAGCCGCAGCACGACATGCGCGTGCTCGACGCGAAGGATCCCGGCCACGGCCCGCGCGGCCCGAGGGACAATGGCGAAAGCGCCAGCGTGCTGATCAACGCCCTGCTGAAGGGGCCGTTCGCGCCCGTCGCGCTGCCGAAACGCGAATTCATGGAAAACGCGAAAGCCATCTGGGAACGGCTCGGCCTGCCCGCGCTCAAGCCGGAGTTTCCCTGGCACGGCTACGATCTCGGCGTGTGGCCGGCGCATCTCGAGCGGCAGGCGAACATGGCGACGCGGAGCGAATATTTCGATTTCGCCGACGAACTCGTGAAACAGCGGCGCGACGACGTCGCCATGAACGATCCCGTGCCCCACGACTCCGGCAACCAGCCGCCGGACGACATTTCCTACGGATGAAACCACCGGCGAAATCAGGAGAACCACAATGCCCGTCAACAAGGCGCACGACGAGTTTCACACCCTCGATCTGAAGAGCGGCTGGGAGGTTCCCGCCGGCTATCCGCCGGGCATCCAGCAAAAGATCATTTCGGGCGGTCTCGACGAGGCCAGCAGGCGCGGCTCGCGCACGCGCCTGCTTCGCTTCGAGCCCGGCGTGTTCACGACGGAACCCTTCGTGCACGAATATTGGGAAGAGGTGTTTCTCGTCAGCGGCGACCTCACGGTCGGCAACGACAGGCAGGGCAAGGGCGGCGAATCCTTTCCGCCCTTTACTTACGCCTGCCGGCCGCCCGGCGCGTTTCACGGGCCGTTTCGCTCGGATGGCGGCTGCATCCTGCTGGAAATGCACTATTTCGACCCGGTCTGAGCCTCCGGCGCGGCGTCGTCATGCCGCGCTTCCCGGCGGCGAGGGACTATGGCATTGAAGGTCGGAAGACATTCCGGGAGCGACGCGTGACCATTGAATTTGGCGTTTTCGACCACCTCGACAACGATCATCTCCCGATGAACGAATATTACGAGGAGCGGCTGAAGGTCATCGAGCTCTACGACCGGTTCGGTTTTCACGCCTGGCACGTCGCGGAGCATCACGCGACTCCGCTCGGCATGGCGCCTTCGCCGAACGTGTTTCTGTCCGCCATCGCGCAACGCACGAAACAATTGCGCTTCGGGCCGATGGTTTATGCCCTGCCGCTGTATCACCCCATGCGGCTCGCCGAGGAAATCTGCATGCTCGACCAGTTGAGCAACGGGCGCCTCGAAATCGGCTTTGGACGCGGCTCCTCGCCGACCGAGATTTCCTATTTCGGCGTCGAGGCGACGAACACGGAAGCGATCTTCCGCGATTACCTGCCGCGCATCCTCGGGGCGATCGAGACCGGAACCATGCATTGCCCGGAGCAGCCGGAGCCTTATCGCGACGTCGTGCTGAAGGTCTCGTCGATCCAGCGACCGACCCCGCGAGTCTGGTATGGCGTTCACACAACCGAAAGCGCCGACCGCGCCGCGCGCCGCGGCTGGCACACGGTCAATCTCGACATGGATTACGAAGCGCGCGAGTGCAACGAAACCTTCCGCCGCGTCTGGGCGGAAGCCCAGGGCGAAAAGCCCCTGCCGCTGATGGGTCTCGGACGTTTCATCGTCGTCGCTGAAACGGACGAGAAAGCCCTCGCCATCGCGCGGCGCGCCTATCCGCACTGGCACGGGAACTTCACCCACCTGTTCCGGATTCTCGGGCGCATGCAGCGTCATCCGCGTCCCGACACCTGGGACATTCTGCACGAACAGGGCAAGGGCGTCGCCGGCAGCCCGGCGACCGTCGCGGCGTTTCTGAAAAAGCAGCTCACGACGGCGCAATGCAATTATTGCGTGGGGCAGTTCGCCTTCGGCGACCAGTCGCTCGCCGAGTTGCAAGAATCCGTGACGCTGTTCGCGAAGCGCGTCATGCCGGAATTGCGCGGCCTCGACGTTCTGGCTTCGTAGGACCGGCGCCTATCCGCCCTGTCCGTAGATCGCCTTCACCTTCGCGGCGATCTCCGGCGACATGTTTCCGACTTCCTCGACGAGCTTTTGCAGCGCTTCGCCGCCGAGCGGGATTCGCTCGACGCGCGATGTCTCGACCTCGGCCATGAACTCGGCGTCCTGCATCGTCATGTCGAAGGCGTGGCGGAGAATGGCCACGCGCTCCGGCGGCTGGCCCGGCGGCGACAGGATCATCTTGCCGATTTCCGTCGCGTTCATCACGGCCCGCAAAATCTGGCGTTGCTCGTCGGTCTTCGCCAGTTCCACGATGGTCGGAACATCCGGCAATTGCGGATGCCGCGTCAGCGCGTATTGCACGAGAATGCGCACCTTGCCTTCCGCGATCCAGTCGGGGTGCGCCGTGCGCAAGGCGTCGAAGCTCGTCGAATGTCCCTCGACCTCGCCGCGCTCCATGGCGAGCATGGCCTCGGGCGAGCCGGCGTAGCCCATGACGAGCTTGATCTTCGTGCCGAGCACGTTGTTCATCACGTTGGGATAAACGGCGACCGTCGAGCCGGCGCCCGTCGCGCCCGACGTGCTGGGCTTGTCGAAGAGATCGCCGGTCGCTTTGACCGGCGACGTGTGCCAGTAAAAACAGAGATTGGTCGAGGGCGCGACGCGGCCAATCCAGTTGAATTTCGCCGATTCGAATTTCACGCCCTGCGCGCCCAGTTTTTCGTCGAGCGGCATGGTGGGCGAGACGAGCCCCAGCACCGTGCCGTCCTTCGCGGCGATGTTGTAGAGGTAGTTGCCCGCGACGATGCTGCCGGCGCCCGGCAGGTTGCGGATCACCACCGTCGGATTGCCGGGAATGTACTTGCCGATGTGGCGGGCCACGAGGCGGGCGTAAATGTCGTTGGAGCCGCCCGGCGGATAGCCGATGATCATTTCCATCGTCTTGCCGCGATAGAATTGCTCCTGCGCCTGGGCGAGGGCCCCTCCGGACCCGAGAACCAGCGTCGAAAGGACGGCGGCGGCGCGGAACATCGTCATTTTCAGCTTCCTCCTGGAGGCGTTGACGGCTCGTTGACGCCAAACAAGGTTAGTGTCAATGGACGACCGCGCGAGCGGGCCCGGTGGAATTGACGCGGGGTCGCCGCTGGCGCCCAGTGCGGGGCCGGAGGGCGCCCGGTCGGGGAGTGAAATCTTGCTGTTGTCGAACCAGTTCGAGGCCTCCCGCGCGCCGGACGAAACATTCGCCCTGCTGCTCGACGCGCCGTCGATCGTTCATTGCGTCCCCGGCGCCGAACTGCTTGGCGTGGAGCCGGACGGGGCCTTCAGGGGCCGCGTCTCCGTGAAGCTCGGGCCCGTCGCCCTCAAGTTCACGGGAACCGTTTACATCACCGACATCGACGCGGCCGCCCACGCCGCGATTGTCAGGGCGAAGGGCTCGGACCTGCAGGGGCGCGGCGCCGCCAACGCCATCACCCGCATGCGCGTGGAGCCGGCGGGCGAGGGCTCGCGCGTCGTGCTCGAAAGCGATTTGCAGCTCTCCGGCATGGTCGCGCAATACGGCCGCGCCCAGGGCGTCATCGCCGCCGTGTCGAACCAGATTGTCGCGGATTTCGCGAAAAACTTGCAGGCGTTGCTGGCGGGCGAGGAAACGTCCGGGGGCGGCGCCAGGGAAATATCCGCCCTCTCGCTCGCCTGGCGCGCCCTGCGCGCGAAGACGGGCGCGTGACGCGGGAAGCGGGGGACGCATGAAGCCGGCGCTGTTCAAATATCACGATCCCCGCACGATCGCGGAGGCGGTCGATCTGCTCGCGACGCACGAGGACGCGCGCGTCCTCGCGGGAGGGCAATCGCTCGTGCCCATGCTGAATTTCCGCTTCGTGCAGCCGGGACATCTGATCGATCTCAACGGCGTCGAGGAACTGAATTTCATCGGCCGCGCCGGCGAGGGCCTGAGCTTCGGCGCCATGACGCGCCAGCGAACGCTGGAACGCTCCGGCGGCGTCGCCGATGTCGCGCCGATCATTCCACTGGCGTTGCGCCACGTCGGCCATCGGCAAACACGGGCGCGCGGCACCATCGGCGGCTCGCTGTGCCATTTCGATCCTTCGGCGGAACTCTGCAATCTCGCCGCTCTGTTCGACGCGCGCCTCGTTCTGGCCAGCAAGGGCGGCGAGCGGGAACTCGCCTTCGTCGATTTCGGGCTTGGCTATCTCTCGACCGCCGCGGAGCCCGGCGAACTTCTGAAGGAAATCCGCTTCGGACACTGGCCCGCCGGCCACGGTTTCGCCTTCGAGGAATTTTCCATGCGTCATGGCGATTTCGCCATATGCGCCGTTTCCTGCCTGTCGACCCTGCGCCCCTCGGGCGAAATCGACGACATCGCCATCTCGGTTTCCGGCGTCTCGCCGACGCCGGTTCGTCTGCGCGAGGCGGAAGCTTCCATGAAGGGGCGCGAGCCCGGGCGCGACGTCTTCCGCGCCGCGGCGGAGAAGGCGTCGGAACTCGAGGCCATGAGCGACGCCTACGTGACGGCGGCCTACCGCAAGCATCTCGCGCGCATCCTGACCTTCCGCGCGCTGGAGAAGGCGACCGGTGGCGCGAACCTGGAGAAGGCGGCATGAGCGACGCGCGCGACATTGAAATCACCGTCAACGGCGAGCTTCGTCGCGCGCGCGTCGAAACGCGCCGGTCGCTCGTCGATTTCCTGCGTCTCGATCTCGGCCTCACGGGCAGCCACGTCGGCTGCGAACACGGCGCCTGCGGCGCCTGCACCGTGCGGGTCGATGGCGAGGCGGTGCGCGGGTGCCTGATGTTCGCGGTCCAGGCGAACGGCAAGTCCGTCGCGACGGTCGAGAGCCTCGCGAAGGACGGAAAGCTCAACGCCCTGCAAAACGCCTTCTGGGAGAAGAACGGGCTGCAATGCGGCTTTTGCACGCCGGGGATGCTGATGACGCTGTCCGAATTCCTCGAGGAAAACCCCTCGCCGGACGAGGCGCAAATCCGCGACGCCATCTCCGGCAACATCTGCCGCTGCACCGGCTACCAGGCCATCGTCGACGCGGTGCTGTCGGTCGCCGGCAAGGAGACCGTCTGATGGGCGCGAAAATGTTCGGCGCGAGCGTCAAGCGCAAGGAAGACCCGGCCTTTCTCACGGGCAATGGCCGGTTCATCGACGACATCGTTCTGCCCGGCATGGCCTTCGTCGCCTTTCTGCGCAGCCCGTGGGGTCACGCGCGGGTCAGGGCGATCGACAAGAGCGCGGCGCGCGCCCATCCCGGCGTGCTCGCCGTGCTTTCGGCGGAAGACATGCCCGAAACGCTTCGCGATCGAGCCCTGCCGCTGTTCGTGCCGAACGCCGCGCTGACGCAGCCCTGCATGCCCTACGCCCTGGCGAAAGACGAAGTTTGCTACGTGGGCCAGACGGTCGCGCTCGTCGTCGCCGAAAGCCGGGCCATCGCGGAGGACGCGCTGGCGCTGATCGAGGTCGATTACGAGCCGCTGCCCGCCGTCGCCGACGCGAAACGCGCGCTGGAGCCGGACGCGCCGCTGTCGCATGTCGAATTCAGGACCAATGTCGCCGGCCGCATGGTCTCGACCATCGGCGACACGGACGCCGCCTTCGCGAATGCGAAACATGTCTTCCGCGAGGAAATCTTCCAGCACCGCGGCGGGCCTTTTTCGATGGAGTGCCGCGGCGCCATCGCGAGCTACGATCATTTCGCCGGCAATCTGACGCTGTATCTCTCGTCGCAGGGCTCGCACCGCATCAAGCGCGGCATTCTCGATCTCTTCGATTTCGACGACGCGCACGTGCGCGTGATCACGCCGGACGTGGGCGGCGGCTTCGGCCCGAAGGGCTCGGTCTATCCCGAATATCCGGCGCTCGTCGCGGCGTCCATGCATCTTCGCCGCCCGGTGAAATGGATCGAGGACCGGCGCGAGAACTTCGTCTCGACGCAGCAGGAGCGCGATCAGTACTGGGACGTGGAGATCGCCGTCGACGAGAACGCGAAAATCCTCGGCCTGCGCGGCGTGCTGATTCACGACAACGGCGCCTACACGCCCTGGGGCCTGGTGTTGCCCTGGATCGCCGCGACGACCGTGCCCGGCCCCTACGTGATCCCGGCCTTTCGCATGGAGCTGATTTCCATGCTGACGAATTGCGTGCCCTGCACGCCCGTTCGCGGCGCGGGCCGTCCGCAGGCGGTTGTCACCATGGAACGGATGATGGATCGCGTCGCGCGCGAACTCAATCTCGATCCCGCCGAGGTGCGCCGTCGCAATTTCATCCAGCCCTCGCAAATGCCCTACAAGGTCGGCATCATCTTTCGCGACGGACAGCCCGTCACCTATGACAGCGGCGATTATCCGAAGTGCCAGCAATCCGCGCTCGACACGATCGGCTACGAGGATTTTCGCGCGCGCCAGGCGAAAGCGCGCGAGCAGGGACGCTATCTCGGCATCGGCATCGGCAACGCCGTGGAGGCGACCGGCCTCGGCCCCTACGAGGGCGCGACGGTGAAGATCGGCACCAACGGCAAGATCGTCGTCTACACCGGCGCGACGCCGCAGGGGCAATCGCACAAGACGACGCTGGCGCAGATCGCCGCCGACCAGCTTGGCGTCTCCATCGACATGATCTCCGTCGAGACCGCGGACACCGCGCAGATATCGCTGGGAATGGGATCGTTCGGCGCGCGCACGGCGGTCAACGCCGGCTCCTCCGTGCATCTCGCGGCGCTGCAGGTCGCGGAAAAAATCAAGAAGGTCGCCTCCGACATGCTGGAAGCGCGTCCGGAGGACCTCGAGCTCAACGACGGTTTCGTCCACATTGCCGGCGTGCCCGGCGCCCGCAAGAGCTTCCGCGAAATCGCGGTGCGCACGCTCGGCATGCCCGGCAATTCGCTCACGGGCGGCTTCGAGCCCGGCCTCGAAAACACCTCGTATTTTCTCCCCGAACAATCGACCTACGCCAACGGCACGACGGTTTGCGAGGTCGAGGTCGACATCGAGACGGGACGCGTGAAAATCCTTCGCCTCGTGCTGGCGCATGATTGCGGGCGCGTCATCAACCCGCTGATCGTCGATGGCCAGATCGTCGGCGGCGTCGCCCATGGCATTGGCAACGCCCTGCTGGAGCGCATGGTGTTCGACATCGACGCGCAGCCGCTCTCGACCAACTTCGGCGAATATCTGCTGCCGCTGGCGACCGACGTGCCGCGCGTGAAAATCGTCCATCACGAAACGCCGTCGCCGCTCAATCCGCTCGGCGTCAAGGGCGCCGGCGAGGGTGGCACGATTCCCACCACCGCCGCCGTGCTTGGCGCCATCGAGGACGCGCTCGCGCCCTTCAACGTCAAGATCAACGAAGCGCCGATCAGCCCGCAACGCATCGTCGAACTGCTCGGCGACGCGGCGCTTGGCCGGACCCGCTGAAGGAGAATTCATGCGCTTTCGTCTGAAATCCGGGCTGACGCTCCGTTACATCACGCGCGGCGCGGGCCGGCCCGTCGTGCTGATGCATCCCGTGGGGCTGCGCGCCGAATTCTGGCTGCCGGTGATCGCGGAACTCGAGCACCAGTACCGGCTTCTCGCCATCGACGCGCGCGGCCACGGCGAGAGCGATTTCGACGGCCCCTTCAAGCTCGACGATCTCGCGCGCGACGCCGCCGAACTCGTGCGCGCGGTGGGGCTCGGCCCCGCGGTTTTCGCCGGCTGCTCCATGGGCGGCATGGTGGCGCAGGGCGTCGCCGCGCTGGCTCCGGAACTCGCGAGCGGAATCGTCATCGCCAACACCACCTTCACGCGCGACGACCAGGGCCGCGCGATGATCGAGCAGCGCGCGGTTCAGGCGGAAAAGGGGATGCCCGTCGTCCTGCCCTCGACTCTGGCGCGCTGGTTCAACGCGCAATGCCAGCTCAACCGGCCCGACCTCGTGCTCAGGGCGCGCGACTGGCTTCTCGCCAACGATCCTGCGGTCCACGCCATCGCCTGGCGCGCCATCCGCGATCTCGATTTCGCCGACGCCTTGCGCAAGTCCGGCGTGCCGAAGCTCTGCGTCGCCGGCGCCGAGGACCAGTCCGCGGCGGCGACCGCCGTGCGCCAGATGGCGCATGACCTGCCGCACGCGCATTATCGCGAAATCGCCGGCGCGGGCCATCTCGCGCCGCTGGAAGAACCGCAGGAATTCGCCGCGCTGCTGCGCGAATTCATCGAAGGCTTGCCAAAACAGGGGTAGGGCATGACGCACGATCACGAGAACGACGCGCGCGCGCGCCCGGCCCTCGACTTTCAGGAACATTTGAAACGGCTCGACGCCGCCGGCCTTCTCGTGCGCGTCGACAGGCCCGTGAACAAGGACACGGAATTGCATCCGCTGGTCCGCTGGCAGTTCATCGGCGGCATTCCCGAGGCGGAGCGGCGCGCGTTTCTGTTCACCAACGTGGTGGATTCGAAGGGCAAGACATACGATATCCCCGTCGCGCTTGGCGCGCTCTCGGCCTCCCCGCAAATCTACGCCGCGGGACTCGCGCGGCCCGTCGAGGAAATCGGCGACGCGTGGAACGAGGCCATCGCGAATCCGTTGCCGCCGGTGATGGTTGAAAACGCGATGTGCCAGGAAGTCGTCGAAACCGGCGACGACCTGAAAAAGCCCGGCCATGGCCTCGCTCGCCTGCCCGTGCCGATCTCGACGCCGGGCTTCGACGCCGCGCCCTATCTCACCGCGACGCTGTGCGTGACGAAAGACCCGGAAACCGGCGCGCGCAACACGGGCATGTATCGCGCCGCGCTGAAGGCGACCGACCGGATCGCCGTGCGCATGGTGGCGCGGCCCGGCGGCGCCGGCGGCTGGGTGCACTGGCTGAAATATCGCGAGCGCAAGGAGCCGATGCCCATCGCCATCGCGATCGGAGCGGCGACGCCGATTGTCTTCGCCTCGCCGCAGAAACTCGCGACCGATCTCGACGAGTTCGCCGTCGCCGGCGCGCTCGCGGGGCAACCGGTCGAACTCGTGAAGTGCAAGACGGTGCCGCTCGAAGTTCCGGCGCGCGCCGAAATCGTGATCGAGGGCTGGATCGAGCCGGACGTTCTGGAGCCCGAGGCGCCCTTCGGCGAGAGCAACGGCTATGTCGCGCTCGAGGCGTTCAACATGCCGATGCGGGTGACGGCGATCACGCACCGGAAGAATCCCGTGTTCAACGCCATCATCAGCCAGGTGACGCCGTCGGAATCGAGCGTCATCAAGAAGGTCGCCTACGAACCGCTGTATCTGCGGCATCTGAAATCGACGCTCGGCGTCAAGGGCGTGCTGCGCGTCGTCATGCACGAGCCGCTGACCAACCTGCGCCCGGTGATTTTCGTGCAGTTCAAATACGGCACGCCGCAAACCGAGGTGTGGCGCGCTTTGCACGGGTGCTCGGCCTTCGTCGCGGGCCAGGGGAAATTCTGCGTCGCGGTGAGCGACGACGTCGATCCTTCCTCCGTGGACGCGGTGCTCTGGTCCATCGCCTATCGCTCCAACCCGTTGCAGGACGCGTTGATGATGCCGTTCCGCCGCGGCGTGCAGGGCGCCCAATATGGCTCGGGCCAGTCGGATTCCTCCTTGCTCATCGACGCGACGCGCAAATCGCTGATGCCGCCGCTGGCGCTGCCGGCGCGCGAATACATGGAGGGCGCGCGCAAGCTGTGGGACGAACTCGGCCTGCCCGCGCTGAAAACGCCGTCGCCCTGGCATGGCTACACGCTCGGCAAGTGGAGCGACACATGGGAGCGATTCGCCCAGCGCGCGGTGAAGGGCGATTGGGAAGCCAACGGACTCGAGACGCTGGCGCGGCAACGCAGCGGGCTCGAGGCGGAGACCTCCGTGACGAAGGTCGAGGGCTGAGTCAGACCCTTCCGTCGGCGACGACGCAATCGCGCGGGAGATCGTCGCCGTCGAGAACCGCCACGACGTTGCGCGCGGCGATCAGATTGGTGCGCGCGAGGCCCTCGCGCGTGGACGCGGCGGAATGGGGCGTGCCCACGACGTTCGGCAAGGCCAGCAAGTCCAGCGCGGTTTGTTTCAGCGCGGGATCGTTTTCGCCTTCGTAGACGTCGAGGCCGGCGCCGGCGATGGTTCCCGCGCGCAAGGCGGCCAGCAGGGCGGCGTCATCGACGAGACCGCCGCGGCCCGTGTTGATCAGGATCGCGGACGGTTTCATCGTCGCGAGTTCCCCCGCGCCGACGAGATGGCGCGTCGCCGGCGTCATCGGCGCGTGGAGGCTGACATAGTCGCAGTCGCGCAGCAACGTCGGCAGATCAACGACGCGCACGCCGTGTTCCCGGCAGAATTCGATGTCGGGTCGCGGCGTGACCGCGAGGACGCGGGCGTCGAAACCGCGCAGTCGCCGAACGAGCGCGCGCCCGGCGCGGCCAAGCCCGACGACGCCCACCGTCTTGCGAAACAGATCCGTGCCGACGCGAATCGACCAGTCGCCGGCGAGCAACGCGAGTTGTTGTTCGCGCATGCGCCGGCCAACCGCGAGCATGAGGCCAATCGCTTCGTCCGCGACGGAATCCTCGTTGCCGCCGGTGGCGATGGTCGCGACGCGGCCAAGTTCGCGCGCGGCGTCGACATCGACGCGCTCGAAGCCAACCCCGCGCCGGGAAAACACGCGGCAGGAGGGCGCCGCCGCGATCAGTGAACGCGTGACGCCGGCTTGCGGGCCGATGATCCAGCCTTCGGCGCCGGCGAGCAGCGCGGCGAGGTCCGCCTCGGACAGCGCGCCTTCCGCCTTGTCGGAAAACACGGCGCGGCAGCCGCGCTCCCCGAGAAACCCGATCGCCGCCGCGTCGAAATTCGGCGGCGTCACCAGGATTTTTCGCGCGCCGCTCATCCCAGGATGGGCTCGCCGGTCATTTCCTTCGGCCGCGGAATGTCCATCAGCGCCAGCAAGGTCGGCGCGAGATCGGCGAGGCGGCCGCGGTGGATGGCGTTGGCGCCGCTGTTCCAGACGATCACCGGCACCGGATTCGTCGTGTGCGCGGTGTGCGGCCCGCCGGTTTCCGGATCGACCATGGTTTCGCAATTGCCATGGTCGGCGGTGACGACGAGCGCGCCGCCCATCTTCTTCAACGCCGCGACGATGCGGCCGAGGCCGGCGTCCACCGTCTCCACCGCCTTGATCGCGGCGGAGAGAACGCCGGTGTGGCCGACCATGTCGGGATTGGCGTAATTGAGGACGATGAGGTCGTACTTGCCGGATTCAATGGCCTCGACGGCCTTGTCGGTGAGTTCCGGCGCCGACATTTCCGGTTGCAGATCGTAGGTCGGGACCCTGGGCGAAGGCACCATGATCCGGTCCTCGCCCTTGTAGGGAACTTCCTCGCCGCCGTTGAGGAAATAGGTGACGTGCGGATATTTCTCGGTCTCCGCCATGCGCAATTGCGTGCGCCCCGCGTCGGCGACGACCTTGCCGAGCACGTTGTCGAGGCTCTGCGGCTGGAACAGCGTGGCGAGATATCTGTCGAGGTCCGTCGAATATTGCGTGAGGCCGGCGGCGGCGGCGAATTTCACCACGCGCTTGCGTTCAAAACCCTTGAAATCGGGATCGACGAGCGCGCTCATGATTTCGCGCGCCCGGTCGGCGCGGAAGTTGAAACACAGCACGCCGTCGCCATCCTTCATGCCCGTGTAATCGCCAATCACGGCGGGATCGACGAACTCGTCGGTCTTGTCCTTCGCCCAGGACTCCCGCACCACGGCGACGGGATCATCGGAGCGCGGAGCCTCCGCGTCCACCAGCATGTCGTAGGCGCGGGAGACGCGCTCCCAGCGGTTGTCGCGGTCCATCGCCCAGTAGCGCCCGCAAACCGTGGCGATTTTCACCGCGGGCGGCAGCGCCGCCCGAAGGCGCTTCAGATCCTCGTCGGCGGAGCGCGGCGGCGTGTCGCGCCCGTCGGTCAGCGCGTGGACCACGGTCGGCACGCCCGCGGCGGCGATGAAAGCGGCCAGCGCCGCCGCGTGATCCTGGTGCGAATGCACGCCTCCGGGCGACACGAGCCCGAGCAGATGGCAGACGCCGCCGGAGGCGCGCAGTTTTTCAATGAAGTCGCGCAATTCCTGGATGTCGACGAGCTTGCCCTCCTCGATCGCGTCGGTGACGCGCGGCAGATCCTGCATGACAACGCGGCCCGCGCCGATGTTGAGATGGCCCACCTCGGAATTGCCCATTTGCCCCGGGGGCAGGCCGACATCCTTGCCGGACGTGTCGAGAAAGGCATGCGGGCTGTTGGCCCAGAGATCGTCGAAGGTCGGCGTTTTCGCGAGGCGCACGGCGTTGTCGGCGCGATCCTCGCGCCAGCCCCAGCCATCGAGAACAACGAGCATGACGGGGCGATGGGTGGGCATGGCTGGCCTTTCCGGACTGAAGCGACGGCAGGCCGCAGATATGATGCTAACGAACGATTTCGGCAACCTGGCTGGCGATCGCCAGCGACGCGGTCAGTCCCGGCGATTCAATTCCGAAAAGGTTCACCAGCCCGGGAACGCCGTGTTCGCGCGGTCCCTGGATGACGAAATCCTGACCGGGCGCGCCGGGCGGGACGATTTTCGGGCGGATGCCCGAATAGCCCGGTTGCAACGCGCCGTCGGGCAGGCCCGGCCAGTAACGGCGGATGGCCGCGTAAAAGCCTTCGCTCCGGCGCGGATCGACGGCGTAGTCGATCCGCTCCACCCATTCCACGTCCGGTCCGAAACGCGCCTGTCCCGCGAGATCGAGGGTGAGGTGCGTGCCGAGCCCGCCAGGCACGGGCACGGGATAGATCAGCCGGGAAAACGGCGAACGGCCCGTCAGGGTGAAATAATTGCCTTTGGCGAAAAAGGCTGGCGGGACGAGACCGGGCGGCATGCCCTCGAGGGCGCGGGCCAGCGCCGGCGCGTGCAGTCCGGCGCAATTGACGAGCAGCCGGCAGCCAAGCCGCATCGGCTCCGCGCCGCCGACATCGACCTCGAAGCCGCCATCAACCACCCGACCGCCAGGGACCGGCGCGTGGCAAACCAGCGTGGCGCCGGCGTTTTCCGCGTCGCCGAGTAGGGAGAGCATATAAGCGTGGCTGTCGATCAGGCCGGTCGATGGCGACAGGAGGGCGCCCGTGCAGGCGAGCGCCGGCTCCAGCGCCCGCGCCTCCGCCGTCGTCAGCAACCGCATGTCCTCGACGCCATTGGCGGCGGCGCGGGCGCGAATTCCAGCGAGTTTGTCGAGTTCGTCCGCGTCGGTCGCGACGATCAGCTTGCCGCACCGCGCGTGCGGCAGACCGCGCTCGCGCAGATAGTCGTAGAGCGCCCGCCGCCCGGCCACGCAAAAGCGGGCCATCAGACTGTCTTTCGGGTAGTAAATACCGGCGTGGATGACTTCGCTGTTGCGGGACGAAGTCTCCGTCCCGAAGCTTTCGGCCTTTTCGAGAATCAGCACGTCGCGCCCGGCGAGCGCCAGCGCGCGCGCCGTCGCCAGACCGATGACGCCGGCGCCGATGACGATGGTGTCGACGTGCTCCAACGAACCTCCGCTGTCCCGCCGCTACATCACGCCCATCTTGCCCGAACGGAACTCTTCCATCGCCCGCATGATCTCGGCGCGCGTGTTCATCACGAAAGGGCCGTGCGCGGCGATGGGCTCGTCGAGGGGTTCGCCCGAGAGCAGCAGCAATCGCGAAGTCTCCTTCGCCTCGATGGAGATCGTCCCGCCTTCGCGCGAGAACATCGCGACGTGCGAGCCTTCGACGATTTTCTCGCCGTTGATCGCGACGCGCCCGGAAAACACCGGGAGAATCGCCGGATCGCCCTCGCGGAGCGGCAGTTCAGCGCGCCCGCCGGCGTCGAGCCGGATGTCCCAGACGTTCAGCCGCGTGAAGGTGCGCGCGGAGCCCGCGATCCCCGCGTGTTCGCCGGCGATGACGCGCAATTCGCCGCCGTCGAGTTTCACCCGCGGAATCGCCGCGTCGCGAATGTCCTGATAGGCGGGCTCCGCGCCCTTGTCGCGCGCCGGCAGGTTCACCCAGAGCTGCGCCATCGACACGATTCCGCCGCGGCGGGCCGCCTCGCGAGAATGAAACTCCTCGTGCAGGATTCCGCGTCCGGCGGTCATCCACTGCACGTCGCCCGGGCCGATCACGCCGGAATTTCCGGCGGAATCGCGATGCTCGACCTCGCCGTCGTAAACGATGGTCACGGTCTCGAAGCCCTTGTGGGGATGCACGCCGACGCCCGGCGGCTTCGCCGAGGGTTTGAACTCGCGCGGCGCGGCGTAATCGAGCATCAAAAAGGGACTGATGTCGTTGGTGAAGGCGTGGTCAGCGAAGAGCGGATGGACGAGAAAACCGTCGCCGACCCAGTGCGGGCGCGGCGCGGCGATGACCCGCGTGATCTTTTTCATGGCGTATATCCCTGAACGATGTCACGCGCTCATGTGAGGGCGGGCCGGGGCCGGCGCAAGGCGCGCAATCGCGCCCTTGCGCCGGCGCAACCGGTCACGCCTTCTCGTCGACGATGGCGTTGCTCAGCAGGCCGACCTTCTCGATCTCGACCTCGACCGTGTCGCCGGCCTTCATCCAGAGCTGCGGCTTGCGGCCGTGGCCGACGCCCGAGGGCGTGCCCATGACGAGCAGGTCGCCCGGCTCGAGCGTGATGCCCTTCGTCACGTAGAGCAGCGTGTCGAGCACGTTGAACGACATGTTCTTCGTGTTGTCCTTCTGCACGGACTGGCCGTTGAGGCGGCATTCGATGGAGAGGCCCGAAGCCCCCGGCGGCAATTCGTCGGCGCTGACGAACAAAGGTCCGAAACTGCCGCTGCGGTCGAAATTCTTGCCCATGGTCCATTGCACCGTGTGGCGCTGGTATTCGCGGATCGAACCGTCGTTGAAGCACGAATAGCCGGCGACGCAATCGAGCGCGTTGTCTTTCGTCAGATGCCGCGCCGTCTTGCCGATGATGGCGACGAGTTCCGCCTCGTAGTCGAACTGGATGGAGGCGAGGGGCCGCTCCAGCGGCGTCGCGTGCGGCACGAGCGAGGTCATGCAGCGCATGAACAGGGTGGGATAGTCCTGCGGCTTGTAGGACCCTTCCGCGACGTGTTCGAGATAGTTGAGGCCGAGGCAGATGATCTTGCCGGGCGTCTCGACGGGCATCCGGTGCTTGACGCCCGCGAGCGGAACGCGATGGCCCGCGCCGGCGCGGCTGGCGATGGCCGCGAGCGAGGCGACGCCGGGCCCGCGCAAAACGCCGCCGAGTTCGCGGGGGGCGGCGGCGTCGACCGCCGAAAGGTCGATGATTTCGGCGCCCTCGACAATGCCGAGACCGGGACCGTCCTTGCGGTCGAATGCGATGATTTTCATGGCCTGTTCCCCTGCTTGATGGCGCGGGAGCAATAGCCGGCGAGCGGCGCGCGAACAAGTCCGCGGGGGATGGTGTTGCAACGCTCCGGGCGATGATAAAGAAAGCGGGACCGCCGGAAGGAGACGCCCGCTTGCACATGCCCTTGCCCCCGACGCCGCGCGCCGCGCTGTTCGCCCTCGCGCTCGCCGCCGCGCCATTCGCCGCGCGCGCGCAGGAGCCGAATTTCGCCGGCAAGACCATATCGATCTACGCGGCTGGCGGCGGCTATTCGCTCTACGCCCGCGCCCTCGCCATGCATGTCGGCAAGCGGCTGCCGGGCGAGCCCGTCGTCGTCATCAAGGAATTGCCGGGCGCGGGCACGCTGATGTCCGCCAACTACATTTTCGAGGCGGCGAAGAAGGACGGCACGGAAATCGCCGCCGTCGGCGGCTCGGTCGCCACGGTGCAATTGTACAAGACGCCGGGCATCCGCTTCGATCCCCGGCGTTTTCTCTGGCTCGGCAGCATCGCCAGCGAGGTCGGCGTCGCCGCCGCCACCGCGAAATCCGGGATCACGTCGATCGACGAGGCCTTCAGGCGCAAGGTTCTCGTCGGCGGTTCGGGACCAACCTCCGGCAACGTGGTTTTCCCGACGATTTCGAACGGGTTGCTCGGCACGAAGTTCGACATCGTGCGCGGCTACAAGGGCTCCGAGGAAATCGCGCTGGCCATGGAGCGCGGCGAGGTCGAGGGCGTGATGAGCTGGAACTGGTCGAGCATCAAATCCGCCCGGCTCGACTGGGTGAAGGACGGCAAGATCAAAATCCTGCTGCAACTCGCGCTCACCGGCCATCCCGATCTCGCGGGCGTGCCGCTGATCACCGATCTGGCGAAGACCGACGAGCAGCGCGACGCGCTCAACCTCGTCTTTTCCTCGCAGAACATGGCGCGGCCCTATGTCGCTCCTCCCGGGATGCCGCCGCAAATCGCCGCCATCTGGCGCAAGGCCTTCAGCGAAACCCTGGTCGATCCGGCGTTTCTCGCGGACTTGCAGAAGCTGAACCTCGACGCCGCCGGCCCGATGAGCGGCCCGGACGTGGACGCGCTGATCGGCAAGCTCTACGCGACGCCGGAGCCGGTGCTGAGCAAGGTGAACGGGTTGATGGAGATAAAATAGGCGCCGCGCGCGCCTACTCCGCCGCCTGTTTCGCGGGATAGGGCTCGAAGCCGCGCCAGTCCGTGGTTTTCGGCACGACGCGCTCCCACGAGCCGTAGGAGGGATAGTCCTCCGCCTTCACGCCGTGCCCCGGCGGCTTCTTGCCCGCCATGAAGTCCCGCACCGCCTTGATCATCACGCGGCGGAACTCCACGATGGCGACATCGCTGGCGCCGAGGCGTTCGCCGGTGCGATCGGCGATCGGGCCCATCGATTCCTGCATGGCGATGTCCTGGTTGGGAAACCCGCGGATGCCCGTGAAGTTGCCGAGCTTCATCCACTGCCGGTCCTGCCCGTAGTTGTTCGCGGCGTTGTCGATCTTGCGATAGGTCCGGTCGAGATCGATTCCGATCTGCGTGCCCGTGAACTTGCGCCACGCCTCGAGATCGACGCCGGGCCCGCTGTCGCTCCACGCGCAGATATAGATGATGTTGTGCGTGTCATCGACCGGCACGCTCATCTGGTAGACGTTGTAAACGTTGTTCGGAGGAATCATGATGTGGAAAGGCGCGACGAAACTCGTCACGCGCACGTAGTCATGGGTCGCCGAATTCTGGATGGGCCGGCGAATCGCGGCGTAGCGGAAGCCGAAATCCGTCTCCTGCACCTGCAACCGCGGCGACTTGTCGGTCGTGGGCCGCGCCCAGGCGGTGCCGGTGGCGGTGGAGCCGGGCACGCGGGCGGCGGGCATGTCGGTCGAATGAAGGCTCGAGGAATGGGCGCTGTCGATTCCGCCCTCCAGGCCCTGCGCCCAGTTGGTGTTGATGAAGATCTTGAAAATGCTGACGCTGGTTTCCTCGCGCGGCGAGAAAATCGGGCGCTGGAATTCCGGCATCTCCGCCGCCGGCCCCATGTAGGTCCAGACGAGCCCGCCGGCCTCGCGCACGGGATAGGCCTTGTGTTTCACCTTCTCGCACAGGGTCGAGCCCGGCGGCTCCGAGGACATGTCGGTGCACTTGCCCTCCACGTCGAATTTCCAGCCGTGATAGAGGCAGCGCAGTCCGCCTTCCTCGTTGCGGCCAAAAAACAGCGAGGCCTTGCGATGCGGGCATTGCTCCGCGACGAGACCCACGCGCCCGTCCGAATCGCGGAACGCCACGAGATCCTCGCCCAGCAGCCGGACCCGCACGGGGTCGCAATCGGGCTCGGGAAGTTCTTCGACGAGGCAGGCCGGCAGCCAGTAACGGCGCATCATCTGGCCCATCGGAGCGTCGCCCTCGACGCGGCACAAAAGATCGTTTTCCCCGGCGGTGAGCATGGCGTCCTCCGTCGCTTCTCGAATAAAACTTAGCTCTCTAACTTGATACTAGCGCGCCGCAGCCCGCGAGTCGAGCGACCCGGCGCAAAAAAGGCGCCGTTGCCTTCGCGCGCGTCCGGTGAGACCATTGATTCGCGGCGCGAGGCGGCGCGAAACACAACGCAAGGGAGGATTACTTGCTCAATCGCAGAACTTTCATCGTCTCGGGGCTGGCCGGCCTCGCTGGCGCTCCGTCACTCGCCCAGACCGCCGGGTGGACCGCCTTGTTCGACGGAAAGAGCCTCGACGGCTGGACGAAGATTGGCGACCCCAACATCACTCTCGCCGATGGAATCGTGCAGGCCGACAAGGGCAACGGAGATCTCGTGTGGAAGGACCAGTACGGCGACTTCGAACTCCGCGCGGAAATTTACGTCTCGGAAGACGCCAATAGCGGCATCTTTGTCCGTTGCCCCGACAAGGACAAGCCGAACTCGAAGACCGGCTACGAATTCAACGTCTATGACAAACGGCCGGAACCCGCCTACGGCACGGGCGCGATCGTCGATGTCGCGAAGGTCGATCCCATGCCGAAGGCCGGCGGCAAATGGAACGTCATGGAAATCACGTGCAAGGGAGACGAGCTTTCCTTCAAGTTCAACGGCCAGACGACCGCCGACAGGGTGAAGAACTCCAAGAGCGCGCGCGGCTACATCGCCCTGCAATTTGGCGGCGGGCTGGTGCGGTTCCGCAAGGTGGAAATCAGGGCGCTCTAGCCGCGGGGGCGCGGCGCTTCTTCCGGCTGGCGCGGCGTGATAACAACCGCGCCAGTTCTGGAGGATGACAATGATTTCCGGGTCCATCCGCGCGCTCGCGGCGACGATTGTGTTGTGCGGCGGCGCCGGCGCGCAGCCCGCCGCGGATTTCTACCGCGGCAAGACGATCCAGCTCGTCATCGGAACCGGCGAGGGCGGCGGTTACGATTATTCGGCGCGCCTCGTCGCGCAATTCCTGCCCGATTTCATTCCGGGCAAGCCCGTCGTCGTGCCGCGCAACATGCCCGGCGCGGGCTCCATCGCCGCGGCCGAATATGTCTATAGCGTCGCGCCGAAGGACGGATTGACGATTTTGATCCCGCAGCCGACCTTCCTTCTCGAAAAAATCAACGATCGTTCGCGCAAGTACGAGCCGGAAAAATTTTCCTGGATAGGCCGCGTCGACGAAAGCGTCGTCATGGGCGTGACGTGGCACAAGTCGCCCGCGCAAACCGTCGCCGAGGCGAAGCTGAAACCGGTGGTGATCGCGGCCAACGCCGCGGCCGGAACGTCCGCGACCATTCCATGGGCGCTGAACAAGATGATCGGCACGAAGTACAAGGTCGTGCTTGGCTACGATTCCTCGGCCAACATGGGGCTCGCGCTGGAAAAGGGCGAGGCGGATTCGCTGGGCTCGACGAGCTGGGACTATCTCGAGACGAAGCGCGAATGGTTCGCCGACAAAAAAGTGACGATCCCCTATGTCATCACGCTCAATCGTTTCAGGAAACTGCCGGACGTGCCGACCGTGCTCGAACTCGTCGACAACGAGCGCGACCGCAACGCTCTGAAGCTGATCGCCTCGACTTCCACCGTGGGCCGCGCCTTCATGTCGACGCCGGACACGCCGCCCGAACGGCTGGACATCCTGCGCAAGGCCTTCGAGGCCATGGTGAAGGATCCGAAGTTCCTCGCCGAGGCCGAAAAGCGCCGGCTCGGCGTCGATCCGATGAGCGGCGAGGAACTGCGCGCCATCGTCGCCGACGTGATGCGCCAGCCCGCCGACGTGGTCGAGCGCATGAAGGAAGTCACGCGCCCGCAGTTGTAGCCGGCTTCACGCCGGCTCCTTCGTCGCGTCGAAGCTGAAAATCCAGCTACGGTCGATCGGCGGCGCGGGCGGCCATTGCATCGACAGCTGGAAGTTCTCGCGCGACTTCAGCGTGATCATCTTCGTGCGCGGCTGGCGCTCGCGCACGTAGCCGGCGAGCGCCGCGTCGATGTCGCCCGCGTGTTTCACCAGATTCCGCGCCAGCGTGTAACCGTCCTCGATGGCCATGTTCGCGCCCTGCGCGAGATTGGGCATGGTGGGATGCGCCGCGTCGCCCAGCAGCGTCACGCGGCCCTCCGTCCATTGCTCGATGGGATCGCGGTCGAAAATGCCCCATTTGAAGCAATCGTCGGCGCGCGCCAGCATCCCCAGCAGCGCCTCGTTCCAGCCGGCATAGGCGTCGAGCAGTTCGGCGCGCGAACTCGGCAGGGTCCAGGATTCATCGACCCAGCCTTCCGTCGCGTGGCCGGCGAAAATATTGAACATCGATCCGTCGCCATGCACGGGATAGCAGATCACCTGGCCGTTCGGCCCGTACCAGGAGAGATGGTCCGTCTTCTCGACGGAGATCGAGCCGCCCGGTCCGACCTTCGCGGGAACAAGGTCGATGGGCACGATGCAGCGCCAGCACATCGAGTTGGTGAAGCGCGGCTTGTCGGCGCCAAACAGCCGCGCGCGCACGGCCGAGCGCACGCCGTCGGCCCCGACGACGATGTCCGCTTCCACCTGCGATCCGTCGGCGAAGGTGGCGACCGCGACGCCATTGCGCGTCTCGGCTCCGGTGCAAATTCGTCCGAGGCGGACGGCGTTTTCCGGCAGCGCCTCCTGGAGGACGCGATGCAGGTCGGCGCGGTGCGCCGTGAGATAGGGCGCGCCGTAATTGTGCACGTCGGCGCCGCGCGTCGCAGCGCGGTTGCGCAGGCTCGCGTCGTTCCAGTTGAGCGTCAGACGGTTGCCGGGTTCGAACGTGTTCTTGCGCAGCGGCTCCGCGAGCCCCATGGCGTCGAGCACCTTCACCGCGTTGGGGCCGAGTTGCAGCCCGGCGCCGACCTCGCCGAGATTCGGCGCGCGCTCGTGAACCTCGACCTCGAAACCGCGCTGGCGCAGGGAAATGGCGGCGCCAAGGCCGCCGAGGCCGGCGCCGACGATGACGACGCGCAGGGGTCTTCCGGCGGGCGAATTCAATGCATCCTCCATGACGTTTCGTTCACTGGTCGGGCGCGCCGACGGCCTTCTTCACGCGCGCCACGAATTCGGGCGAAGCTTTGGTGATTTTTTCGACGAGCGCCAGCGTTTCGTCGGGATCGCGATAGCGAATCGAAAGATTGCGGCGTTTTGCCTCGTCGAGGAAGGCGGGATCCCCCAGCGTCGCCGCGAAGGCCGCGCGCAGGGCCGCGACGCGATCCGCCGGCACGCCGGGCCCGACCGCCATGGCGCGCGCGATCGGCGTGCCAGCGAGCAGGAATTCGATCACGTCGCGCGTCCCGGGGCTCGCGATTTCCAGCAATGTCGGCGTGTCCGGCAGCGCCGCCATGCGGTCGAGCGCGAACTGCACGGGGATCACGATCCGGTTGTCGCGGAGCCAGTGCTGCTGCCCGCCGACGATGCCTTCCCAGGCGATCACCCAGCCGCTGATCTCGCCGCGCTCCATGGCCAGGTTGAGCGCGCCGCCAGTCGTGTAGCCGGAGACGATGGGATAGCTGGCGCCGATCGTGTCCTTCACCAGCGTCGCCCATTGATAGGACAGATGCGTGCGGCCCATGGCGCCCAGCACGATCTCCGGCCTGGCGAGATCCTCGAGCCGCGACATGGACGCGCCGCGCCACAGGGCCAGCACCTGGACGATTTCGTCGTAGGCGCCAAGCCACTGGAATTTCTGGCTCTCGTAACGGACGCCCGCGCCCGCCTCCATTTTCTCGATCAGCGGCAGCGCGTGCGAAAGCAGAATCTTGCTCCCGTCCTGCGGCGCGGGGCCATAAATGTGATTTCCGGCCAGCGCGCCGCCGGCGCCGGGCATGTATTCCACGACGATATTGGGATTGCCGGGGATGTGCCGGCCAAGATGCGCCGCGATCATGCGTCCGTAAAACTCGTAGGAGCCGCCTGGGCCCGTGCCCATGAGAATGGAGATCGTCCGGCCGCGATAGAACGAGGCCGCGTCCTGCGCCGCGGCGGGCGAGAAAAGGCTGGCGAAGGCCGCGGCGCCGCCCGCGAGCGCCGCGCGTCGCGTCGGGCGTCGCCCGCCAGGGGTTTGGTCGTCGTCCATTCTTGCCTCGCGCGGCGGCGCTGATAGATTGCCGGACGCGATCGCGCCGACGCATCCAGTTTTGCCGGGAGTCCCCGGCGGGAGGAACAGTATGACAAGACTCGCCAACAAAGTCGCCATCGTCACGGGCGCGGCTCAGGGCATCGGCGCCGCCTTCGCGCACGGGCTGGCGAAGGAAGGGGCGAAGATCGTCGTCGCCGACTGGGGCGACGGAACCGAAACCGCGAATTCCATCATCCGCGCCAATGGCGCCGCGCTCTACGTGAAAACCGACGTGTCCTCGGCTTCCGACGTGAAGGCCATGGTCGCCGCCACGCTCGACAAGTTTGGCTCGGTCGACATTCTCGTCAACAACGCCGCGATCTTCTCGAAGATCAAGGCCAGGCATTTCACCCAGATCTCCAGCGAGGAGTTCGACCAGGTGATGGCCGTCAACGTGCGCGGAACCTTCGAGTGCGCCAAGGCCGTCTCGGAAACAATGATGAAGCAGGGGCACGGCAAGATCATCAACATCTCTTCCGGCACGGCGTTCAAGGGATCTCCCAACCTGATGCACTACGTCACCTCGAAGGGCGCCGTGATCGCGCTGACGCGCTGCCTCGCGCGCGAACTGGGCGACTACAACGTCACGGTCAACGCGATCGCGCCGGGCCTGACCATGAGCGACGGCGTGTTGAGCCAGCCGGACTTTTCGGAGGCCTATATCGAATCCAACCTGAACGCGCGCGCCCTCAAGCGGCGGCAGATGCCGTCGGATCTCGTCGGAGCCTGTGTTTTCCTCGCGTCTCCGGAGAGCGACTTCATCACCGGCCAGACGATCGCCGTCGATGGCGGAAACGTGATGCACTGATCCGGGAGGCGGCCATGCACCGGCTCGACATTCGCCAGTCCACCATCGATTCGGTCCTGCGCCGCGCGGGCAAGCGGCATCCATTCGACACGATCGATCCGCGGAAGTCCGCGCTCGTCGTGATCGACATGCAGAACCATTTCGTCGCGCCCGGTTTCATGGCGGAAACGCCGATGGCGCGCGAGATCGCGCCTGACATCAACCGGCTCGCCGCCGGCGTGCGCGCGATGGGCGGCCATGTCGTCTGGGTGCAAAACGTGACGACGGGCACCTGGGAAAGCTGGTCGACCTACCATGGCTGCCTGCAGACGCCGGATCGCGCGAAACGCCGCTTCGCCAGCATGGAGGACGGCGCGGAGGGCCACGCCCTGTGGCCCGCCCTCGACGTGAAGCCGGACGACGCGCGAATGAACAAGACGCGCTACAGCGCCTTTATTCAGGGCTCGTCCGACATCGAGCGCCATCTGCGCGCGCGGGGAATCGACACGGTACTCGTCACGGGCGTCGCGACGCAGGTCTGTTGCGAGAGCACGGCGCGCGACGCCTGCATGCTCAATTTCCGGACGCTGATGATCCACGACGCGCTGGCGACGGACAACGACGACTTGCACAACGCGTCGCTCAACGCCTTCAACCTCAACTTCGGCGACGTGCAGGGCGTCGACGAAGCGCTGGAATCCATGGCGCGCGGCGCCAGGGCCGCCGCGGCCTGAATCATCCCGAGGAGTTTTTCATGGCAAAACCCGTTCGCCGTATCGTCACCGGACACGACGCCGCCGGCAAGGCCATCGTCGTGATGGACGGCCCCGCGCCCAACCAGCGCGTGCGCGGCGAAACCGGTCTTGTGTCGACGCTTCTGTGGGTCACGGACGAATCGCCCGCCGATATTTCCCGCGACGGGGACCGGGCCGACCGCGCGTCGCCCGTCGGGCCGCCGCCGCGCGGCTCGATCCTGCGCGTCGTCGATTTTCCGCCGGTCGGAGACACGAGCGGCGTCAGCCACGAGGCCGTGCTGAAGGAAATGGGCGTCAGCCACGGCGGCCACGGCAAGCCGGCGCGGCATCCATTCTCGCATCGCACCCGCAGCGTCGACTACGCCTTCGTGCTGGAAGGCGAAATCGACATGCTGCTCGACGATTCGGAAGTCCACATGAAGGCCGGCGACATCATGGTGCAGCAGGGCACCAATCACGCCTGGGTCAACAATTCAAAGGCCATGTGTCGCATGGCCTTCGTGCTCATCGACGCCGAAGAGCCGCCGGCCTGGAAGCTGGGGTGAGGCCGGCGCCCCGGCGCTATCCCCACAATTCCTTCGACGCGAGCCGCGCGCCCTCCGAGAGCGCCTCGAACTTCGCCCACATGATCGAGGGATGCACGCGGCGCAACAGCGGACCCTGCGCGAAACCGCAATCGGTGCCGGCGATGACGTTTTCGCGTCCCACGAGTTTCGCGTAACGCACGATGCGCTCGGCGACGAGTTCCGGGTGTTCGACGATGTTCGTCGCGTGGCTGATCACGCCGGGAATCAGGATTTTTCCCTCCGGCAATTTCACGTCCTTCCAGACCTTCCACTCGTGTTCGTGGCGCGGATTGGCGCCCTCGATGACGAAGGCCTGCGCCTTGATCTTCAAAATGAGATGCACGATGTCGCGTAGCGCCACGTCGCTCGTGTGCGGGCCCGGCCACGAGCCCCAGCACACGTGGTAGCGCACGCGATCCTCCGGCACGCCCTCGAGCGAATGGTTGATGAACTCGACCTGTCGCTCCAGCCATTTCATGTAGTCGGCGAAGGACTTCGTCGGCGCCATGCGGTCCCACGTCACCGCGAATCGCGCGTCGTCGAGCTGCGCGAGCAGACCCGAATCGGTGATCTGTTTGTATTCGGTGCGCATCGCCTCGGCGATGGCCGCGGAACATTCCTCTTCCGTCTTGTAAAACTCGTTCTTGCGGTCGGGAATGACGCTCGGCACGGCCGCGACGGGCAGGAAAGCGTCCGCGACGTCGATCCCCGCGATGGCCGCCTTGAAATTGTCGATGTCGGCCTGGAGTTCGGCCTGGCCGGTGTATGCGATCGGCCCGGAACAGATTGAATCCATCGCGGTGTTCGGCGGATCGCTGGCGTCCATTTCCGCGTAGAAGGCGGCGAAACGCGCGCGGTCCGCGCCGGCGTCGAACGGGTTCTTTCCACTGATCGGACGGCGCTCGAAGCCGGACAGGCGCGTCAGCGCGTATTGCGACCAGGAAATCGCCTTGCCGAACTCGCCGTCGCTGGGAACGTCGATGCCGGCGGCTCGCTGCTGGCGGACGACGTCGCTCACGCTCTTCTTAAGGCACTCAGCGTAGGCCGCGCGGTCATAGTCCGCGCCCTTGTTGCGGGCGACGATGAAGGGGCGCAGTTCCGGCGGCCGGATGAGGCTGCCGACATGCGTGGTGAGAATGCGTTTTTCGCTGCGTTTCATGATGGCGGTTCCCTGAATTCGCGCCGGGCTAGCACGGCGGGCCGGGCGCGGCAAATCGGCGCGGAAACGGCTTACGCGGGATTTTTCCCGGCGCGCGCCTCGTTGATCGCCCGCCACACGCGCATCGGCGTCGCGGGCATGTCGAGACGTTCGATTCCGAGCGGCGCCAGCGCGTCCAGGATGGCGTTCATCACCGCCGCTGGCGCCGGGGTCGTGCCTCCCTCGCCGCCGCCCTTCACGCGCAACACGTTGGTCGCCGTCGGGTCCTCCGCGAGGCCGACCGCGAACATGGGAAAGTCGCTCGCGCGCGGCATGGCGTAGTCCATGAAGCTGCCCGTCAGCAATTGTCCCTCTCCGTCCCAGGCCGCGCGCTCCATCAACGCGGGGCCAACCCCCTGGGCGATGGCGCCATGGGTTTGCCCGTGCAGGATCAGCGGATTGATCGGCTGCCCCGCGTCGTGAACCGTCGCGTAGCGCGTCAACGCGACCTCGCCGGTTTCCGGATCGATCTCGACCTCGCAGACGACGGCGCCCGTGGGGTGAGCGGGAATGCGCCCGGTGAATGTCTTCTTCGTCGCCAGCGGCGCGCGCGCGTCGTCGGGAAGACCGGCTCCGGATTCAATGGCGCGCGCGAGATCGAATATGTCGAGCCGCTGGTTGTTCGCCTCGCACTGGAAGAAACCCTCGGTGAAATCCACCTGCTCCGCGGCGACGCCCAGCAGCGCCGCGGCGACGCGCCTGCCCTGTTCGACGATGGCGCCGCCGGCCTCCACCATCAGCGCGCCGGCGAGGCGCATGGAGCGGTCGGAATGGGTGCCGCCGCCGGATTCGAGCAGCGCCGTGTCGCCGCCGGCGAATTCGACTTCTCCGGGCGTCACGCCGAGAAGATCGGCGATCACCTGCGCGTAAACGGTCTCGTGGCCCTGGCCGCTCGACTGCGTGCCGACCCGCAATTCAACCCGGCGGTCCGGCGAAACCGAGAGTTCCACGCGCTCGTGCGGCATCCCGATCGGCGTCTCCACCGTGTTGACGATTGAAATGCCGGCGAGCCTGCCGCGCGCCCTGGCGGCGGCGCGGCGCGCGGGAAAGCCGTTCCAGTCCGCGAGCGCCAGCGTCGCGTCCATGTTTCCGGCGAAATCGCCACTGTCGTAGGTGAGGCCCGAGGCCGTGAAATAGGGCATCTGCGCGCGCCGCACGAGATTGCGCCGCCGGATCTCCACGCGATCGACGCCGAGCCGCGCCGCCGCCATGTCGAGCAGCCGCTCGATGGCGAGCAACGCCTCGGGCCGGCCCGCGCCGCGATAGACCGAGGTCGGCGTCGTGTGCGTGAGCGCGCCCGTGAGCCGCACCGAGGTCGCCTGAATGTCATAGACCGTCGTCGCGACGCGCCAGGCGTTGTGCATGTTGGTGAACGAAATCGTGTGCGCGCCCAGATTGGCGATCATGGCGAAATCATAGGCGAGAATTTTGCCGTCGCGGTCGAGCGCCAGCCGGGCCTTCACCACGGCGTCGCGCGACTGGTAATCCGAAAGGCAGGCCTCGGCGCGGTCGGCGGTCCATTTCACGGGCCTGCCGACGCGGGCCGCGGCCCAGGCGATCAGCACCTGTTCGGGATTGACGCTGCTGCGCGAACCGAAGCCGCCGCCCACGTCCGGGGTCGAGACGCGCACCGTCTCCGGCGCCGCGCCCAGGGCCGCGGCGATGGCGCCGCGCACGCGATGCACGCCCTGACAGCCCGATCGCAGGGTGAAGGACTGGTTCGCGGCGTCGTACTCGCCCACGGCGGAGCGCGGCTCCAGCGGCGCGCCAATGATCCGCGGACTGTCGAACTCGCCTTCCACGACCAGCGCCGCGCGCGCGAACGCGTCCGCCGTCAGGGACGCGTCGCGCACGATGGCGTCGAGCGCCACGTTGCCGGGGGCGTCGTCCCACACGAGCGGCGCGCCGGGCGCGAGCGCTTGTCGCGCGTCCGTGACGGCCGGCAACGATTCGTGGTCCACGACGACGCGTTCGGCGCCCGCGCGCGCCGCGTCGAGGCTTTCCGCGATCACGAGCGCCACCGCCTCGCCGGCATGGCGCGCCCTGTCGACCGCCAGCGGCATGTGCGGACGCTCGTAAATCCGGTGGCCAAGCGCGGTCGAAAACGCCGGCCTTTGCCATTCGACGGAATCGACGGAGACGGGCCCTTGCGGAATGCCCGCGTGGCCCCGCGCCACGTAATCGGCGCCGGTCAGCACCGCGATGACGCCCGGCGTGGCCAGCGCCTCGCGCGCGTCGATGGAAACGATGCGCGCGTGCGCGCGCGACGAGCGCACGAAGACGCAAAAGGCCTGGCCTGGCAGGTCGATGTCATCGGTGAAACAGCCCTCGCCGCGCAGAAAACGCGCGTCCTCGAGGCGCGGCAGCGGTTGTCCGATCCACTTTCGCGCGCCCGCGCCCGCCGCTCGATCCCGCTCCGACACGTTCGTTTCCCCCCAGGCTGGAAAGTTGCGCCACCAGGTGTTTGCTGACACATTGCCGCGATCGTCACAAGGAGACAAAATCGATGAAATCCCTCGCGCGCGCGATCGCAGTGACCGCCGCAGTCGCCTGCGCCACGCCGCTCGCCCACGCCCAGGAAAAGGTGCTCCGCGTGGGCATCGCCAAGGCGCTCGCCACCGCCGCGACCATGATCGCCGTGGAGAAGGGCTATTTCCGCGACGCCGGCATTCGCATCGAGATCGAGGAGCTGGATTCCGCGGCCAACGTGATGGCGCTGCTGGCGCAGGGCCAGTTGCAGGTCGTCGAGGGCGGCATTTCCGTCGGCTATTTCAATGGCATCGAGCGCGGCCTGCCGATCACCATCGTCGCCGACCGCGTGTCGACGCCGCTCGGCCATCGCCTGCTGGTCCGCAAGGATCTCGCGGGAACCATCAAGTCGCCCGCCGACCTGAAGGGCAAGATCATCGCCTCGAACGGGCCGGGCGCGGTGACGACCTACGAAGTGGCGAAAATTCTCGCGGCCGGCAAGGTCGGCATCAAGGACGTCGACATCAAGGTCCTGTCCTTCGTCAACATGGGCGTCGCGCTCACGAACAAGGCGATCGACGCCGCGCTCGTCATCCAGCCCTGGGCCTCGCAATACGTCGATCAGGGCGTCGCGACGGTGCTCGCCGATCCAGACGATTACGCCGACCCGAAGCCGCTCACGATCGCCGTCAACCTCGTCAACACCGACTGGGCGGCCAAGAACAGGGATCTCGTGCGCGCGTATTTCACCGCGTACCAGCGCGCCGTCCATGATTATTGCCAGGCCTATCACGGCGGCAAGAACCGCCAGGAGGTCATCGATATCATCGTGCGTACGGGCCTCGAGACGCGCAAGGACGTGCTCGACCGTTATCCCTGGCCGTCGCGCAACCCCAACGGGCGCATCAACACGCCGAGCCTGCTCGACATGCAAAAATATTATCTGGGCGAGGGCCTCGCGCAGAAGGAGACGCCTGTCGAAAAGCTCGTCGACAACGAGTTCGTCGATTACGCCACGGAGAAGCTCGGGCCGTTCCGGCTCGAGAACACGGAGAGCAAGCTCGAGGGCTGCCGCTAGCGGCGGGACAGCGCGCCGGCGCCGACAAACGGGAGGGGCGGCATGCGGAAGCGGATGATTTTCGCGGGTCTTGTCGCGGGCTGCGTCGCCTCGCCCGCCATCGCACAGGAAACGCTCGTTCGCATCGGCATCGCGAAAGGTCTCGGCACGGCGACGACGATGATCGCCATCGAGAAGGGTTATTTTCGCGAGGCCGGCATCCGCGTGGAGGCGGAGGAACTCGATTCCGCCGCCAACGTGATGACGTTGCTCGCCCAGGGGCAATTGCAGATTGTCGAGGGCGGCGTCACCGTCGGCTATTTCAACGCGATCGAACGCGGGCTGCCGCTCGCCATCGTCGCCGATCGCGTCTCGACTCCGCTCAATCACAAGTTGCTGGTGCGCGCCGACCTCGCCGACAGAATCAAAACGCCCGCCGACCTGCGCGGAAAGACCATCGCGTCGAACGGGCCGGGAACGGTCACGACCTACGAGGTCGGCAAGATCCTGAAGAGCGGCGGCGTCGGCATTGGCGACGTCGACATCAAGATTCTGAACTTCGTGCAGATGGGTATCGGCCTCGCCAACAAGGCGGTGGACGCGGCGCTCGTCATCCAGCCCTGGGCTTCCCAGTATGTCGAACAGGGCGTCGCGAAAATTCTCGCCGATCCCGACGATTACGCGGACCCGAAGCCGCTCACCATCGCGGTCAACATCGCCAACATGGACTGGGTGGCGAAAAATCGCGATCTCGCGCGCCGTTACTTCGTCGCCTATCAAAAGGCCGCCTACGAATATTGCCAGGCCTATCATGGCGGCGAGAACCGCAAGGAGGTCGTGGACATCATCGTGCGCACGGGCATGGAGACGCGCCCCGACGTCATCAACCGCTATCCCTGGCCGGCGCGCAACCCGAACGGGCGCGTCAACGTGCCGAGCCTGCTGGACATGCAGAGCTATTATCTCGGCGAGAAGCTGCTGACGAAGGAGCTTCCGGTCGAGAAACTGCTGACCAGCGAGTTCGTCGATTACGCCACGGAAAAGCTGGGTCCGTTCAGGCTGGAAAACACGTCGAGCACGCTGGCGGGATGCAGGTGAGGACTGGCCCGGAGCGCCGCGCGCGTTGGCGAGTTCCGTTCCGCGCTTGCGAGGCGCGACGCGGCGCGGCATGATCCTCCGGGACAGGGGCGGGAGGGACAACGCCGATGAAGGTGGGAACAATCGCGTTTTTGTGCGTTCTGGCGGCCGCGCCAGCCACGGCGCAGGACGCGAAACTCGAGATCGGCACGGTCGGCGCGACCTCCGACATCGCGCTCTTCATCGCGGACAAGCGCGGCTATTTCAAATCCGAGGGGCTCGCCGTCAATTTCGTGCGTTTTGATTCCGCCGCGCGCATGGTGGCGCCGCTCGCCGCGGGCCAGCTCGACATTGGCGGCGGCGCGCCTTCCGCCGGGCTGTATAACGCTTTCGCGCGCGGCATCGACATTCGCATCGTCGCCGACAAGGGTTCGTCGCCGCCCGGCTTTGGCTTCGCGCCGCTGATGATCCGCAAGGACCTCGTGGACAGCGGGCGCTTCCGGTCGCTCGCGGACATGAAGGGATTGAAACTCGCGATCCAGGCGCCGGGCAGCGGCGCGGGCCCGATCCTCAACGAGGCCGCGAAAAAGGGCGGCCTGAAATGGACCGATTTCGAGAAGGCCTACATGCCCTACGCGCAGCAGGTCGCGGCGATGGCCAACAAGGCGCTCGACGGCGGCATCGTGGCGGAGCCGACGGCGAGCGAGGCGGAGCGCCGGGGCGTCGCGAAACGGATCATGGGCAGCGATGAAATTTATCCCTATCAGGAAATCGCCGCGATTCTGTTTTCGGGAGCCTTCGTGCGCTCGCGTCCGGAGATCGCGAAAAAATTCATGCGCGCCTATATCCGCGGCGCGCGCGACTACAACGACGCCTTCGACGCGGGGGGCAAGCTGCGCGGCCCCCGCGCCGAGGAGATCGTCGCGATCCTCGTCGCCTCGACCGAGATCAAGGATCCCGACGTGCACCGCTCCATCGTGCCGAGCGGGCTGCACCCGGATGGCCGCAACAATCTCGAATCCCTGCGCGCCGACCTGGAATTCTTCCGGGCGGTTGGCGATCTCGAGGGTCCGCCGGTCAGGATCGAGGACGTCGTCGACAATTCCTTCGCCGAGGCCGCGGTGAAGGAGCTCGGGCCCTGGGTGAAGAAGGCGCCGTGACCCCCGGGCGGCGTCGCCTTCTGGCGTGATTTATTTCGCGTGAAGGCTCGCGGGCCGCTTCAGGCCGAGATGTTCGCGCAGCGTGGTTCCCTCGTAGCGCGTCCGATAGAGGCCGCGTCTTTGCAATTCGGGCACGACGAGTTCGACGAAATCGTCGAGTCCGCCGGGCATGACCGGCGGCATGATGTTGAAACCGTCGGCGCCGCCCTTCGTGAACCATTCCTCCATCACGTCGGCGACATCGGCCGCCGAGCCGTGAAACTCGAAATGTCCGCGTCCGCCGGCGATGCGCTCCCACGTCTGGCGAATGGTGAGATTGTCCTTCACGGCCATGTCCCGGATGAGCGTCGCGCGGCTGGAGACCGCCTCGCCTGGCGGCAGTTCGGGGAAGGGCCCGTCGACGTCGTGACCCGCGAGGTCGAGCCCGGTGCGCTGTTCGAGCAGCGCGAGGCCGACTTCGGGATGCAGCAGGCTTTGCAGATAGTCGTGCTTCTCCTTCGCCTCCGCGCGCGTGCGCGCCACGGTGATGAAAAAGCCCGGCATGATCTTGAGATCGTCGGGCTCGCGCCCGTGTTTCGCCATGCGGCCCTTCACGTCGGCGTGAAAGGCCCGCGCGTCCGCGAGCGTTTGTGACGCCGCGAAGACAACCTCGGCGGTCTCGGCCGCGAGTTCCTTGCCTTCCTCCGAGGCGCCGGCCTGCACCAGAACGGGCCGTCCCTGCGGAGAGCGCGCGACGTTGAGCGGCCCCATGACGCTGAAATGTTCCCCCTTGTGCGCCAGCGCGTGCATCTTCTTCGGGTCGAAGAAAATCCCGCTCTCGCGGTCGCGGATAAACGCGTCGTCGTCCCAGGAATCCCACAGGCCCTGAACCACCCGCGCGAATTCCCGCGCGCGATGATAACGCGCGCCCTTCGCCGGATGTTCGCCGCGGGAAAAGTTTTGCGCCGCCGTGTGGTTGCCGGAGGTCACGAGATTCCACGCCGCGCGCCCGCCGCTGACGTGATCGAGCGAAGCGAACTTGCGCGCCAGCGAGAAGGGCTCCTCGTAGGTCGTGCTGGCGGTGCAGGCGAGACCGACATGCGTGGTGACGGCGGCGAGGCCGGCGAGCAGCGTGAACGGTTCGATCCACGCGACATAGGACATGCGGCGCAGGGCGTCGTCCTTGAACACGGCGTTGGCAGTGGCCGAATCGGCGGAGAACAGCATGTCGAAAAGACCGCGTTCGGCGGTGCGGGCGATCTCGACGAAATGTTTGAAGTTGACGCCCGCGTCCGCTTGCGAACGCGGATGCCGCCAGCCCGCGAGATGATGGCCGGCCGGACGCAGGAACATGCCGAGTTTGATTTGCCCGCGTGGATCGCTCACGTCGCCTCCGGGATATGATCTTGCGTCGCCGTCACTTTCGGACGTAGGGGCCGAGTTCCTTCAACGCCGCGTCGGCGAAGGACGTGTTGACGGTCTGGTCGATGTTCACCACGCCCTCGATCCAGCCCTGCGACTTGAAGAATTCGAAATCGGTGCGCAGGCTGTTCATGTTCAGCCGCGCGTCGGGGTTGGAGCCCTGCGTGTGCATGGTGCGGTAGACGGCGGCGTCCTTCAGTTCGGTCGCCTCCATCAGAACCTTGATGACCTCGTCGGCGTTGGGGCCCTTGAGGCCGCCATCGGCGAGCGCGCCGTCGTAGAAGCGCATGGCCTTCATGAAGGCGCGCATGAAGCGTTTCGCCACCTCGGGCCGCTTCTCCGCGAATTGCGAGGAATAGACGATGTGGGTCGCGTCGGCGTTCGGGTAATACTTGTAGTTGGTCATGATTTCGACGGCGATGTTTTGCCGGACGGCGTAGGTCGCCGCGGGCTCCGTCGTCAGCCCGGCGTCGATCGCGCCATTGCTCATGGCGGTGACGTGCTGGGGATAGGCTAGATAGGTCGGCTCGATGTCCTTGAACGAGAGGCCGACGGTCTTGAGCCCCTCGTTGATGGTCGAGGTGGCGCCCGTGCCGGGACCGGGCAGGGCGAGCTTCATGCCCTTGAGATCGGCCAGCGTCTTGTAGCGGCCGGAGTCGACGTGTTGCTTGCGGACGATCAGCACCTGATGGCCATAGCCCGGCCGCGCGTTGCCATTGCCGCTGGCGATCTGGATCCTGATCCCGCGCGCGACGGCGTTGAAGAGGGTGGCGCTCGCCGAGCCCGTGGCCACGTCGATTTCGCCCGAGCCGAGCGGCGCGATCATCTTGCCGCCTGAATCGAAGACGACGCCGTTGGCGTCGATGCCTTCCTCGGCGAAATAGCCCTTTTTCATCGCCACGAGAATGGCGAAATCGCTCGTCGAATTGGAGATGGCGATATTGACCTTGTCCGCGGCGAAAGCCGGACGTGACGCCCCGGCGACGCCGGCGGCGGCCATCGCCAGAACGGCGCGGCGCGACCAGGCAAACGCGGGTTTCGAATTCGACCGGATCATGGCGCTCCTCCCTCTGGTGTTTCATCCAGTCTAGGAGGAGAGGGGCCACGCGATCAAGGCGCGGACCCCGGCGCCGGGGTCCGCCGCGCCGGTCAGCCCTTCGCCTCGCGACGGCGCACGCGGCGCACGAGATAGTCGAAGTTCACGACGAACTGGTCGGCGCGCGAAATGTCGTGCTGCAGCTTCTTCACGTCGGCTTCCGGGAATTCCGGCGCGACTTCGCCGGCGGCTTCGGCGATCAGCTGCACCTGCGCGGCGTTCTCCAGCATGATGACGGAGACGACGGCTTCCTCGATCGACGCGCCGCAGACGACGACGCCGTGGTTCTTCAAGATCACGGCCCGGTGCGGGCCGAGCGCCTTCGCCACGCCGCGGCCCATCTCGTGGGTGCGGATGAGGTTGATCGTGTCGGTGTAGACGCCGAGGTTCTTGTAGAACAGCGCCGAGGGCTGGCTCAGCGCGCGCATGGGACGGCCCGTCGCCGAGAAGGCGCAGGAATAGGTCGGATGCGTGTGAATGACGCAATTCAGGTCGGGGCGCGCCTTGAGGATTTCCGAGTGGATATAGACTTCGCTGTGGCGCTTCGCCGTTCCGGCGGTGACGTTGCCCTCGAGGTCGATGGTCAGGATGTTGTCCATCGTGATCTCGTCCATGCCGATGGAATGGGCCTTCATGTAGAAATGGCCGGGATCGCCGGGCACGCGCATGGAAATATGGCCGCGGGTGAAGTCGTCCTGACCTTCGGCGACGAGCACCTTTCCGGCGTCGATGAGTTTTTGCTTGAGGTCTTCGTGCGCCATGTCGGCGGTCTCCCTGTGTCAGTGCAAGCCGGTCGCTCGCCGACATCTAGGACGGATCGCTCGCCGCGCGCAAGCTGGCGCCGGAGTCCGGATCGACGTCAGCGCGGCGAGCGTTTGTCCGGCGGCCGCGGCAAACCGAGAGTCTCGCGCAGCGTGGAGCCCGTGTATTCCTTGCGAAACAGGCCGCGCTTCTGCAATTCGGGGATCACCATGTCGCAGAAATCGACGTGCTGGCCGGGCATGTAGGGCGGCAACACGCAGAAGCCGTCGCAGGCCTTCGACGTGAACCATTCCTCCATGACGTCCGCGACCTTTTTCGGGCCGCCGTGAATGGAGTTTTTTCCGCGCGCGCCGGCGCAACGCGCGCCAAGCTGGCGGATGGTGAGATTTTCGCGCCGCGCCATGGAGACGATCGAATCGTAATGGCCCATGCTCGAATGGTCGGTCGCCGGCAGTTCCGGCAGGGGACCGTCGAGCGGATAGGACGACAGATCGAGGCCGCCGAGCATGGTCGAGAGGATCTCGCGGCCCACGACGGGATGAATCAGCGATTGCAGCAGTTCGAAATCCTCCGCCGCCTTGTCGTCGCTTTCCGCCACGACGACGCTGAGCCCCGGCAGCACCTTCAGATGCTCGGGATCGCGATTGTACTTCGTCTGCATGCGGCCCTTCACGTCGTCGTAAAAGGCCTTCGCCTCGGGTATGTTGAGATGCGGCGAGAAGATGGCCTCGGCGAATTCGGCGGCGAGTTCGCGTCCCTCGTCCGAGCCGCCGGCCTGGACCATCACGGGATATCCCTGCGGCGACCGCGGAACGTTGAGCGGGCCGCGCACGCGGAAATGCTCGCCGGAATGATCGAGCCGGTGCATTCTCTCCGGCTCGAAATAGAGGCCGCTTTCCACGTCGCGCACGAAGGCGTCGTCGTCCCAGCTGTCCCAGAGCCCCTGCACGACGCGCGCGAACTCGCGCGCGCGGGCGTAGCGCTCGGCGTGGGTTCGCACGCCGTCCTTGCCGAAATTGGCGGGCTCGGCCGCCTGGCTCGAGGTGACGAGGTTCCAGCCCGCGCGGCCATGGCTGAGGTGATCGAGCGAGGCGAACTTGCGCGCGAGATTGTAGGGTTCGTGCCAGGTCGTCGAGACTGTGCCGGTGAGGCCGATGCGCGTCGTCACCATCGCGAGCGCCGAGAGCAGCGTCAGCGGCTCGAAATGCGCGACGAACTGCACCGAGCGCGAGATGGCGTCGATGTGCGCGCTGCGCGTCGCGCTGGAGTCGGCGAGGAAGATCATGTCGAATTTCGCCCGTTCGGCGGCCTTCGCCATCTCGACGTAATGTTCGATGCTGACGTTCGCGTCGCGCTGCGCGCGCGGGTGCCGCCAGGACGCGACATGGTGCCCGGTCGGGTTGAAATAGGCCGCGAGCGTCATCTGTTTCGTCATCTGCGCCACCCGTCGAGGTTTCGCGGAGAGGCGCGAGCCTGTCCGCGGAAGGTTTCCTGCCCTGGCGCGTCCGCTCGCCATGTGTGCGAAGCGGCGCGCGCCGTCGCGACTATAGCGGCTCCGGGGCGAAAGCGGAGCGAGTCCGCCGCCCCGCCAATGCGTCTGGATGCCGCGGGAGCCGGTTCGTTCAGGCTCCGAAGTCCTCGCGCTTCCACGCGCCCGGATGCCGGACGGTCACGCCGTGAAGCTCGTCCACGGTCTTGCAGCCAAGCTGGCCGAGCGACGCCCGGAGGTCGTCGACATAGACGTTGATGAGATGCGCCGGCCCCTTTGGCCCGAGCGCGCCGAGGCTCCACAGGAAGGACTTGCCCGCGAAGGCGGCGTCCGCCCCGCAGGCGATGGCGCGCGCGGCGTCGACGCCCGAACGCATGCCGCTGTCGAGGATCAGCGTCGCCTTCTTGCCGACGGCGGACCGGATCGCCGGCAGCGCGTCGATGGAGGCGGGCAGCGCGTCGATCTGGCGACCGCCATGGTTGGTGACGAACAACCCGTCGACGCCCATGGCGACGGCCCGTTCGGCGTCGGCGGGGTGCAGCACGCCCTTCAGCACGAGAGGCCCTTTCCAGACCTCGCGATATTTGGCGATTTCCTCCCAGGTGAAGGCGCCGCCCTGCTCGCGCCGGATGAAGGCGGCCGACTCCTCGAGCGACAGGTTTGGCGGCGTGTAGGGCTTGAGCGAGGCGAAGCGGGGAATGCCGTTTCTCGCCAGCGAGGCGAGCCAGCGCGGCGCCAGCATCGCGTCGAGCCGCAGGCGCATGGTGAGCTTGAAGGGATTGACGATGCCGCTCTTGACCTCGCGCGGACGGATCGTGCGTGTCGGCGTGTCGATGGTGAGCACGAGGGCGTGAACGCCGGCGGCTTGCGCCCGCCGGGTCAGGTCGAGGCCGATCTTGTGATCGTTCCGGGCGAAACGGTAGAGCTGGAACCACAAGACGTCCGGCGCGATTTCCGCCGCCTTCTCCACGTCGATGCCGGAGAGCACGCCGAGCGTGTAGGGCACCCGGGCGGCCTGGCAGGCGCTCGCCAGATAGGTCTCCGCGCCCGGATAGGCCGTTCCCGGCCCGCCGATGGGCGAGACGCCGACGGGCGCGGCGTAGGCGCGTCCGAACAGGGTCGTGTCCGCGGGCGGCGGAGCGACGACCTTGCCATAGCGCGGCACGAGCTCGACGGCGTCGAGGGCGTTCCAGTTGCGCTTGATGCCCGTGTCGGCGCCGGCGCCGCCGTCCATGTATTCGAAGGCGAAATTCGGCATCAGCTTGCGTGCGCGGGCGCGCAGGTCGTGGGCGGTCGGATATTGCCGCATCAGCGCCAGCGCTTCTTCCGCCTCCCGCGGGGAAATCGCCCGTTCGGGCGCGCGCGCCGGTCTGGAATCGTCCATGTCTGTTCCCCCTCCTGTACGCGGCTTCGCCGGTGCATGGGGAAAGCGATAGCCTGTGTCGCGGCTCCTGGCGAGAGGCGCCGCGCGGGCTTCCGGGCGACAGGCGCGTTCAGAGGGTCTCGAGGAACGCCTTCGCCGCCGCGCCATGCTCGCGCCGCAGCCGATCGATGTCGATCCCGACGGGCGCGCCGTCGGTCACGCGCCACTGGCCAGCGACCATCACGCGGTCCGCCCGGTGGGCGCCGCAAAGAACCAGGGCGGCGAGCGGATCGCCGGCGCCCGAGAAGCGCAATTCGTCGAGACGGTAGAGCGCGAGATCGGCCTGTTTTCCGACCGCGATGACGCCGATGTCGTCGCGCCCGAGGCAGCGCGCGGAGCCTTCCGTCGCCCAGCGGAACGCGTCGAAATGGGTGATTCCGGCGGCCCCGTAGCGCAGCCGGTTGAGCATCAGCGCGTGGCGCACGCCCTCCATCAGGTTGGAATTGTCGTTCGAGGCGGAGCCATCGACGCCGAGGCCGACGGGACAGCCCGCCGCCTCGAGTTCCCGCGTCCGGCACTGGCCGGAGGCAAGCACCATGTTCGAGGTGGGGCAATGGCATACGCCGACGCGCGCGCGGCCGAGGCGCTTCACTTCGTCGTCGTTGAAGTGAATGCCGTGGGCGAGCCAGACCCGGTCCGTCATCCAGCCCGCGTCCTCGAGATAATCCACCGGCCGGCAGGCGAATTTTTCGTGGCAAAAATCCACCTCGTCGAGCGTTTCGGCGAGATGCGTGTGCAGGCGGCAATCGTGCCGCTCCGCGAGAGCGGCGGTCTCGATCATCAACCGCTTCGTGACGTTGAACGGCGCGCAGGGCGCGAGCGCGACACGCGTCATCGCGCCGTCCGAACGATCATGGTAACGCCCGATCACGCGTTCGCAATCGGCGAGGATCGCGTCCGCGTCCTGCACCGCCCCGCTGTCGGCGTTGCCGCCCTCGTCCGCCGTCAGGTTGAGGGAACCGCGCGTCAGCGTCATGCGCACGCCGAGCGCGGCGGCTTCCTCCGCCTGAATGTCCATCGCGGCCTCGAGGCCTGGCGGGAACAGATATTGGTGATCCGACGCGCAGGTGCAGCCGGACATCAGCAATTCCGTCAGCGCCAGACGCGTCGCGAGCCGGAAATTCTCCGGATTGACGTTGCGCGCCCAGATCGGGAACAGCGCGTCGAGCCAGGGAAACAGTTCCTTGTTGATCGCCGCGGGATGGGCGCGGGTCAGCGTCTGGAACATGTGGTGATGGGTGTTGACGAGCCCCGGCAGCACGACATGCTCCGAGGCGTCCCACGTGGCGTCGACGGGCGCGGCGGGACGCCCGCCCGCCATGACGAGTTCGGCGATCGCGCCATTTTCGACGACAATTCCCCCGTCGGCGCCGCTCGCGAGGATGGCGAGCGGCGATTTGATCCACGTGCGCATATTCGGCTCCTTGTGCCCGCGCAGCCTCGCAAGCGGCGTTCGAGCCCACAAGCTTCAATTTTCGGCGCCAGGCAAACAAAAGTGGCGGCGCGCGCTCGCGACGTCCTGATCCGGAGCGGCCTGGCCCGGGCGGGAAACGGCCGGCTGCGGGATGGCCGGGCGGGATTCAGGCCTCCGGAAGCCTGTCGTCCCGAAAAGACTCGCCTTCACAACGCGTTGCTCCGCGCGTGGCACGCTCCTTGCCGCTCCGTCCACAGGCTGTGTGCCGGCGCGAAAAGGCTGGCGGGTTTCCGGGAGCAACAAATGTCGAAGTTTCACGTGACGCGCCGAAGGTTCATCCAGACTTCGGGAGCGCTCGGCGCGGCGGGGTTGATCCCCGCGACCAGCCAGGTCGCGCTGGCCGCTGGCGCCAGCATTGGCATCGTCTATGTCGGTCCGCGCGACGACTTTGGCTGGAACCAGGCGCACGCCGTCGCGATCCAGTCGCTGAAGACCATCGCCGGCGTGAAGGCGGCCGAGGAAGAAAACGTTCCCGAGACCGACGCCTGCGCCAAGTCGATGGAGTCGATGATCAACCTCGACGGCGCCAACATCGTGCTCGGAACCTCCTTCGGCTATTTTTCGCCGTTCATGATCGATCTCGCGAAGAAATATCCGAAGGTCGAGTTCCGGCACGCCGCGCCGCTGTGGGACGCGACGAAGCATCCGAAAAATCTCGGCAGTTATTTCGGCTATCTCAATCAGGCGCATTACGTCGATGGCGTCGCCGCCGGCCTCTCGACGAAGTCGAACAAGCTCGGCTTCGTCGCCGCCAAGCCGATCTCCTCGGTGCTGAGCAACATCAACTCCTTCCTGCTGGGCGCGAGGAAGACCAATCCGAACGCCGTCGTGCAGGTGATTTTCACCGGCGACTGGTCGCTGCCAGTGCGCGAGGCCGAGGCGGTCAACGCGCTCGTCGACGCGGGCTGCGACGTGATCACCTGCCACGTCGACGGGCCCAAGGTCGTCGTCGAGACCGCCGAGAAACGCGGCGTGAAAACCTGCGGACACAACGCCTCGCAGGCCCCGCTGGCGCCGAAGGGCTTCATCACCGGCGCCGAATACAAGTGGGAGACGATCTACAAACTCTACGCCGACAAGCTGGCGAAGGGCGAGCCGCTGCCCAACATGGTCGCCGGCGGCTACGAGACCGACATGGTGCGGAACTCGCCGTTCGGCGCCGGCGCCAGCGAGGAGGCGCGCAAGGCCGCGACCGCCGCCATCGCCGATCTCAAGGCCAAAAAGCCGATCTACGTCGGTCCGCTCAGGGACAACAAGGGCAACGTGGTCATCGACAAGACCTACGACAACACCGACCCCTTCCTCGACCAGATGAGCTACCTGCTCGAGGGCGTGGTCGGATCGATCACCTGACGGCCTCCGTTTCCCGCGGCCGAACGGCGGGCCGCCCACGCGGCGGCCCCGCCGAAAGGGCAAGTCATGAGCGAAGTCACCGAACCTCTCGCCGCCGTCGCGCCTCCTTCCGTCGTCGCCTGGCGCGATTTTTCGATCCGGGCGCGGCGCGGCACCGAATATCTGGCGATTCCACTGCTGGCGCTGACGGCGTCTGCGCTGCTGTTTTCCCTGTTTTTGATGGCGATCGGGAAATCGCCAGGCGAGTTTTTTGAACTGGTGGTTCGGGGCGGGTTCGGCGGCGCGTTTTCCATCCAGAACACCCTGCAACGGTCCTCGCCATTGATTCTCACCGCGCTAGCGGTCGCGATTCCCGCGCGCATTGGCCTCGTGATGATTGGCGGCGAGGGCGCTCTCGTTCTCGGCGGTTTCGTTTCGGCGGCCATCGCGATTCCCATGCTGGGCCACGCGCCGCCGGGACTGACGTGGATCGTCATGGCCGTCGCGGGCTCCGTCACGGGCGCCGTGTGGGTCGGGCTGGCGGGCGCGTTGCGTCACTACCGGGGCGTCAACGAGACGATTTCCTCGCTGCTGCTGACCTACATCGGCGTCGCCATCATGAATTTCTTCGTCGAGGTATCGCTGCGCGATCTCACCAACCCCAACAAGCCCTCGACCCGGCCCATTGGCGACGATTACATGATCGGGAAAATCCCCGGCACGGACGTGCACTGGGGTTTGCTCGCGGGAATCGTGGTCGCCCTCGCGCTGCATGTCTTGATGACGCGAACGACTTTTGGCTTCGCGGCGCGGATGACAGGCGGCAATCCGCGCGCCGCGATGGCGCAGGGACTGCCGGTCGGCCGGTTGATTGTCGGCTGCGCGGCCATCGCGGGCGCCTGCGCCGGCCTCGCGGGTTTCTTCGAAGTCGCGGCGATCCAGGGCCGCGCCAACGCGTCGCTCGCCGCGGGCTATGGCTTCACCGGAATTCTCGTGTCCTTCCTCGCGCGGCACAATCCCGTCGCGATCATCTTCGTCGCGATCATGTTTGGCGGCATCGTCGCCTCGGGAGGTTTGATCCAGCGCCGCATGGACCTGCCGGACGCGACCGTTCTCGTGCTTCAGGGCCTCACCTTCGTCGTGCTTCTCGTGTCGGAAACGCTTTACGGGCGGTTCGCGATCTTCAGGGTGGATGGAGGCGGCGACCGCGCATGAGCGACAACACGCTGGTGATCGTGCTCGTCGCCATTCTCGGCGGCGCCCTGAGGGTCTCGACGCCCTTCATGTTCGTCGCGCTCGGGGAATGCCTCACGGAGAAATCGGGCCGCGTCAATCTCGGACTCGAGGGGACGCTGGTGCTTGGCGCCATGTCGGCCTACGCGACGTCCTATCACACCGGGTCGCCATGGCTTGGCGTTCTCGCCGCGGGCCTCGCTGGCGCCGCGCTTGGCGCGATGCATGGCGCGATTTGCGGGCTGCCCAGGGTCAACGACATCGCCATCGGCATCGCAATGATGCTGTTCGGAACCGGCCTCGCCTTCTTCTTCGGCAAGGCCTACATCCAGCCGACGGCGCCGCGTCTCGGTTCGATTCCGTTTGGCGGCTGGTCCTCGAACCCGCAACTCGTTCAGGCTCTTCAGGTCAGTCCGTTGCTCGTCGTTGGCGTCGCCATCGCCATTTTGATGTGGTGGGCGTTCGCCAACACGAGATGGGGCCTGATCCTGCGCATGACCGGCGACAGCGCCCCGGCGGCGCTGGCGATGGGCGTTTCCGTCGATCTCGTGCGCTTTCTCGCGACGACCGCCGGCGGCTTTCTCGCGGGCGTTGGCGGCGCGTTCCTGTCGCTCTTCTATCCAGGGTCGTGGACGCAGGGCCTGTCCTCGGGCCAGGGATTGATGGCGGTGGCGCTGGTGATTTTCGCGCGCTGGAATCCACTGCGCTGCGTCGCGGCGGCGTTTCTCTTCGGCGCGGCGGGGGCCATCGGGCCGGCGCTGCAATCGGTGGGCGTCACACAGGGGTATTATTTCTTCAACGCGGCGCCCTACATCCTCACGCTCTTCATCATGATCGCCTCCGCCGGATCGAAACGCGCCGCGCGCGCCGCGCCCGGCGAACTGTCCATCACGAAATGAGGGATCCGTGACGCGAAGATTCATCCCCGCCGACCCCTATGAATGGCCCTTCGATGGCGATCTTTCGCCCGCCAACACGGCGCTGGTCATCATCGACATGCAGACGGATTTTTGCGGCGTCGGCGGCTATGTCGACGCGATGGGCTACGACATCGGATTGACGCGCGCGCCGATTGGCCCGATCCGCGAGACGCTCGCCTTCGCGCGGGCGCGCGGCTACCACGTCATCCACACCCGCGAGGGACATCGCCCGGATCTTTCCGACTTGCCGGCCAACAAGAAGTGGCGTTCCCGCCGCGTTGGCGCGGGCATCGGCGAGCCCGGTCCTTGCGGGCGCGTTCTGGTGCGTGGCGAACCGGGCTGGGAGATCATTCCCGAACTCGCGCCGCTGCCGGGCGAACCCGTCGTCGACAAGCCGGGCAAGGGATCGTTTTGCGCCACCGACCTTGAGTTGCTGCTGCGCTGCCGGGGAATTCGCAATCTCCTGTTGTCGGGCATCACCACGGACGTGTGCGTTCACACGACCATGCGCGAGGCCAACGATCGCGGCTTCGAATGCCTGATCCTCGAGGATTGCACAGGCGCGACGGACAGGGGCAACTATCTCGCCGCCCTCAAGATGGTCGAGATGCAGGGCGGCGTGTTCGGCGCCGTTGCCACCTCCACCGCCGTGATCGAGGCGATCTCTTGACCGCGCCCTCGATGGAGTGGCTGGGCTTCTCCAAGCGCTTCGGCGGGCTGACCGCGCTCGACAATGTCTCGGTCAAGATCAAGGCCGGCGGCTTCCACGCACTGCTGGGCGAGAATGGCGCGGGCAAGAGCACGCTCGTCAAATGCGCCATGGGCTATTACAGCGCCGACGAGGGCGAGATCCTGCTGAACGGGCGGCAGGTCACCATCGACCATCCGCGTCAGGCGCATGAGCTGGGCCTCGGCATGGTCTACCAGCACTTCACGCTGGTGCCGAACATGACCGTGCTGGAGAATTTCGTGCTGTCGCGCGGCGACCTGCCGGCGGTGATCGACTGGGGCAGTGAGCGCAAGATCCTGCGCGACTTCTTCTC
>CAISEY010000105.1 GCA_903884435.1 uncultured Hyphomicrobiales bacterium
AGGCGGAAATCGTCCTTCGAGACGGAGAAGTGCTGGTGATACCAGCGCGCGCCGCCGGGGGCCGCCGTCACCATGCCGATCGGCTCGTAGTCGAGCCGGTTGACCTGGTCGGCCATGCCGTTCTTCCATGGCTGCTCGCCGCAACGCTCCGGCCAGGAATAGGTGTAGCCCTTGCCCTTGAGGCAAATGAGCACGGCGGCGGACGTGTGCGCGTGGCCCTTGGAATAGCGGCCGTTCTCGTGCTGGCCGATCCAGAAATAGAAGCTGTTGTTGGTCATCAGCGGCTCGACGCGGCGATAGCCGACGGAACGGCGGTTATCGAGCGGAAGTTCGCAATTGATCACGTCCGGAATGAAGTTGGTCTTGCGCATGGCGAGGCCGCGCACGGGGTCTGGTTCGATGTCGTCCTTCGGCTTGAAGAAGTCGTCGGCGCCGGAGAAGCGGTCCGAGAACCTGAAGGGATTGTTGAACACGGCCTCCGCGTTCTGCAAGGCGTTGAGCACCACCGGCGCCGTCGTGCCGCCGAGCAGCAGCGCGCCGCCCGAGGTGGCGTTGACGATGCGGTGCATGGCGTTCATCGGGATCGAGAACATCGAGCCCTTCTGCCATTCGAAATCGTGCTTTTTCGTGTCGCCCTCGAGCCAGACTTCCGTCGAACCGCGACCCTCGATGACGAGGAAGATTTCCTCGTACATGTGCTTCTCGGGGTTGAGCGCGCCGCCTGGCGGCACCTCGACCACGTAGCAGCCCCACTTGGTCTCGGTGCCGTAAAGCTGGATGAAATGGCCCTTGCCGCCGGTGCGCTTCCAGGGAACGAGCGGCAGGTTTTGCACCTTGGAAATGCCGATGCCGCGAAACACGGGAAGCCCTTCGGCCTCCATCCACGCGTCATAGGGCGTCGGCTGCTTCCTGAACTCGCCGAGGCCGGCCTTTTTCAGGCCCGCCGGTTCGTGCCAGTGGGTCGTGTCCTTGTCGTCTTTTCCGTCGTGCGGCATGGGTGTCTCCCGTTCTTTTCGCCGCGCTCAACGCGCCGGCTTCGTCAATCCGATCTCTTTAAACAATCTGCTCCACTTGTCACCTTCGTCCAGCAATTGCGTGGGATCGACGATGCTCAGGGCCATGTCCGGCAGTTTCTGAACCTTCTGGTTCGTCGGCGTGAAGTCCCGCTCCCGCAGGATCGCCTGCCCGTCCGTCAGCATGAAATCGTACCAGAGCAGGGCGGCGTTGGGATGCGGCGCCTTTCTGGCGACGCCGATGCCGTTCGGACGGCCCACCGCGGGGACGATCACCCAGGGCGCGACCGGCGCGCCCTGCCGGGCGAGTTGCTCGATCCGGTAGTGGAAAACGTTGAGCGAGAGGGGCGTTTCGCCGGCGGCGACGAGATTCGACAGCAGCGTGTGGCCATTGCGCACCGAAATGCCATTGGTCGAGGCGATGGCGCGGAAGGTCTCGATCGCCCTGTCCGGGCCCATGGCTCGCGCGACCGTGGCGAACCAGTCGTAGTCGCTCGCCTCCCAGGCGAGCCTGCCCTTCCATTTCGGATCGCGCAACTCCCCGTAACTGGCGGGCAGATCCTCCTTGCGGACGAGCTTCGTGTTGTAGCCGGCGATGATGATGTTGAGGCGGGTGCCGACATATTCGCGGTGTTCATAGAGAACCGCGGGGGCGATGTCGTCCTGCGCCGGTGAGATCACCTTCCGGTAAAGGCCCTCACGGCGAAGCGCCTCGACGGTCGAGATGTTCGTCTCGAGCACGTCGACCTCGTGCCGCCCGGCGCGCAGTTCCGTCGCGCCTCGCCGCAGCAGATCCTCCGGGCCGCCGCGCCACAGCTTGACCCTGACGCCGTGTTTCGCCTCGAAGGCGGCGATCAGCGGCGCCATGTCCTCCACCGGCGTCGAGCAATACAACAGAAGAGCGCCCTCCTTGCGGGCGCCCTCGACCAGCTTTTGCGTCCGCGCCGGCTCCGTGAGCCCGGCGAGCCCGTCGGGCTCCGATTGCGCGGCGGCGGACGTGACCAGCGCGGCGCACATCGCGGCGGCGGCGATCCGTCCTGGCCATTTTGCGGGTCGCATCTGGAATTCTCCCGGCTGGATCGAAGGCGCGACACGAATATCCGGGCGAATGGAGAGCGGCAACCATGTGTTAAAGCCCGCCGTGCGAATCTGGTCGCGCGCCGGAAGTTGAAATCGCGGGAAGCCTGACAGATGATCACGACCTGGGACCGGCGGATTTTCCTCGTGGGCCTCGCGACGACGATTGTCGTCGTGCTGCGCGGCGCCTTCCTCAGCGAGGACATTTTCCTCGGTCTGGATTTTTCGCCCGTCTGGGTCGCGGGCCGGCTCGCCGACACCGGACGTCTCGCCGAGATTTTTTCACGCGAGACCATCACCGCCGCCAGCAAGGAGTTGCTGGTCTGGTCATACCCCACGAGCATCTGGTCCTATCCACCGACGACGCTCCTGTTCGCCGCGCCCATCGCGTTGCTGCCTTACAAGGCGGCGGTCTGGACCTGGTTCGTCATTCAGGCGGCGATGTGCGTCGCCGTCGCGATTGTCGCGACGGGAGGGCGCCTGGGCGTTCCCCGCGCGATCCTCGTCGCCGTCACTTCGCCCGCCCTGATGATGAGTTGCCTGCACGGGCAGTTTTCGGCGCTGGTCGGCGGTCTGATCGTCCTGTCGGTTTTCCTCGCCGCGTCGCGCCCGGGCCTCGCCGGCTTTCTCGTGGGCTGCATCCTCCTCAAGCCGCAGTTTGGCCTTGTTCCCGCGCTCGCGATGTTCGTCGGACGCCAGTGGCGGGCGATCCTCGCCGCGGCGGCGACCGTTCTCGCCATGTGCGGACTCGCGACAGCCATTTTTGGCGCGGGAGTCTGGGCGGACTTCGTCCAGCACACGCTTCCCGACCAGGCCGAGGCGATGAAAGACCTCGAAACCTACCAGTGGGCGGCGCATTCGGTCTTCGATTGCCTCGTGCTCGCGGGCGCGCCGCGCGCTCTGGCGATCGGCGTTCAGGCGCTGGCCAGCCTGCTCGCCGTCGCCGCGGTCGTCGTCGTCTGCCTGCGCGGGCCGGACCCGCATTCCCGCGCCTTTGTCATCACGCTCTCCGCCGTGCTGATCCTGCCCTATGTGAACTATTACGAGCAGGCGATTCCCGCGCTCGGCGCCCTGGCGCTCTATGGCTCGCGGACGCCGCTGTCCGGGACGGCTCTCGCGGCGGTCTATTTCATCTGGCTGTCGCCGACCGTCGACCTGCTGATGAGCATGTGGCAGTTGCCGCGGGTGGCCCCCTTTGCCGGCATGGCCATCCTGATCGATTTCCTTCTTCGCTGGCGCGTCTGGCCCGGCGAAGCGACGCGCGCCGGAGCCTGACGCCCATGGCGGACGCGGCGTTGGCGGGGCCGGACGCGGCCCGGTGGGAAATCGACCGGAAAATCGTCGTCGCGGGCGCGGTCATCGCGATCACGATTGCTGTCCGTGACCTGTTCTTCAACGACGAAATGTTGTTCGGACAGGACTTTTCGCAGGTCTGGGTCGCCGGAAAGCTCGTCAACGCCGGCCTCGTCGACAGGCTTTTCTCGCTCGACGCGTTCAACGACGCCAGTCACCGACTTCTCGAGCGCTCCTATCCCGGGGGGATCTGGTCCTATCCTCCGACGGCCCTGCTGGTCGCCGCGCCCATGGCGCTGTTGCCCTACAATGCCGCGGTTTGCGTCTGGGCGGCCATTCAGGCGGCGATCTGCTGCCTGACCGGGGTTCTCGCGACCCGGCCGCGCCTCGATCCCGCCCGGGCGGCGATGGTCGCGATCACGTCGCCGGCGCTGATCCTGAGCTGTCTCTTCGGGCAATTCTCGATTCCGGTTGGCTGTCTCGCCATCCTCGCCATTTTCCTGCTGGAAACGCGCCCCGTTCTGGCGGGCGTCCTCGTCGGGCTCATGGCGGTCAAGCCGCAATTTGGCGTTGTCCCCGCCATCGTCCTGCTGGCCGCCGGCGAATGGCGGGCCATTTTCGCCGCTTCCGGAACCGTCGCCGCCATGGCGCTCGGCGTCGCCGCGCTCTGGGGCGTGGACGTGTGGCCGCGGTTCATCACGGACACCCTCCCTGCCCAGGTCGCCAACATGGCCAACCTCGAAAACTACCGTCCGGTGGCCCATTCCGTTCGCGACTGCCTCGTTCTGGTCGGCGTTCCCCACGATCTGGCGATGGCGGCCCAGATCGCGGCGGGGCTGCTCGCGGTCGTTGTCTGCGTCCTCGTGGTCCGGCGGGACCGGAACCCTCGCCCGCGCGCCTTCGTCGTTTGCGTCGCCAGCGTGTTGATTCTGCCCTATACGAACATCTACGACCAGGCGATCCCCGCGATGGGCGCCCTCGCGCTTTACGGGTCGCGGGAAAACCTGTCGAAACTGGTCCTCGCCGGCCTTTATGTTATCTGGCTCGGTCCCGTTCTCGATATTTTCCTCGGCGGCTGGGGCCTCCTGAAAATATCGCCGTTCGTCGGATTGATCGTCCTCGCCGGCTTTTTGCGCCCGCCCCGTCCCGCCCATTGACTCCTTGGCCCACATCGGCGATTCGCATCATACTTTCGAAGGGGCCTGTCGAGGAGACACGCGAGCAATGGCGAACGCCGGAGAAGAAGCCAGGCCAGCCGGTCACAGCATGACCGATCACACGGTGGGCAAGGGCTGGAAACACGAACACGAAGCGGACGCCGACCACGACCACGACGAATACGACGCGGACGGCCCGCTCGAGGAAAATCCCCTGTGGATGGCCGACAACGTCCAGCTCGTCAGCGTCGGCATCGACATCGGCTCTTCCGGCACCCAGATCATCTTCTCCAAAATCCATCTGCGCCGCCTCGCCGAGGATCTGACCAGCCGTTATTACGTGGTCGCCCGCGACACGCTCTATCTTTCCCCGGTTTCGCTAACTCCCTATTCGAGCGAGACGCGCATCGACGACGCGGCCCTGCGCAAGATCGTGCAGGACGCCTATGACGCGGCGAGACTCAAGCCGGGCGACGTGGACGCCGGCGCCGTCATCCTCACCGGCGAGGCGCTGCGGCGCGAAAACGCCCAGGGCATTTCCGCCATGCTGTCGGAGCAGGGCGGCGACTTTGTCTGCGCCACCGCCGGCCATCACATGGAATCCATGCTGGCGGCCTATGGCTCGGGCGCCGCGCAGGCCTCCCTCGACAGCGGCAAGCGCGTTCTCAACATCGACATCGGCGGCGGCACGACGAAGCTCGGCCTCGTCGAAAAGGGCCAGTGCATCCAGACGGCGGCCTTCCATGTCGGCGGGCGCCTGATGGTGGTGGACGAAAATTTCCGCGTCACCCGCCTCGATCCCGCCGGCAAGCATCACGCCAGACGCGCCGGCTTCGACTGGAGCCTTGGCGACCAGGTGACCTCCGCCGATCTCGACAGGGTCGCGGACAAAATGGCGGACACGCTGATGTCCGGCCTCGCCGATCGCCCGATGGCGCACGATGTCGAGCATCTTTATCTCACCGATCCCATACTCGATTTCGGCGACGTCGGCGGCATGATGTTTTCCGGCGGCGTGGCGGAATACGTCTACGCGCGCGAGGAGCGCGATTTCGGCGACATGGGCAAGCGCATTGGCGAGGCCATCCGCCGCAAGGTCGACGCGGGCCGCCTGCCCTGGGCCTTCCTCCCCGCGCGCGAGTGTATCCGCGCGACGGCGCTGGGAGCGTCCGAATATTCCGTGCAGCTTTCGGGCAACACGAGCTTCATTTCCAATCCCGGCACGCTCCTGCCGCGCCGCAATCTGCAGGTGATCCAGCCCGCCTTCGAGTTCGGCGACGACATCGACGCCGAAGCGCTGGGCAAGGCGATCATCGCCCACCGCAAGGCCTTCGAGGTCGAGGACGCGGCGATCGACATCGCGCTCGCCTTCCACTGGAAGGGCGTTCCCGCCTACGAGCGGATTTACGCGCTCGCGCGCGGCATAGCGATCGGCATGGCCGACCACGTCGAGAGCGGGAAGCCGCTCTACATCATGCTCGACGGAGACATCGCGCAGACGCTCGGCGCGGTGCTGCGGGAGGATTGCAAGATCACGAGCGAAATCCTGGTCATCGATGGCGTCATGCTCATGGATTTCGACTACATCGATCTCGGCAAGGTGCGCATTCCCTCCTACACGGTTCCCGTGACCATCAAGTCGCTGGTCTTCAGCGAGGATCCTCGCGGTCCGCGCGCGAAGGAGAGAATCCATCACCGCGAGGAAGACCACGGCCATCACGATCACGGGCATCATCACGATCACGGACACCATCATCATCATGGCCATTCGCACGGCTAGGGCCCGGCCGGCCGCGCGTCCGGCCGGCGCGCCGTCATTGAACGGCAGGAGCGCGTTTGACCGCCGTTGAAACACCCGGAAGCGCGGCCCCGGCGCGCGCGCGCGAACCGCGCGGCGTCGAGCCCCAATGGGCGATCATGGGCGTTTCCTCGCTCGCGGTGGCCTGGCTGGCGCTGGTGCCGCTCGGCTTCCTGATCTGGCAAAGCTTCATGACGCCGCAGACCGCGACGAAGCCCGCGGTCTTCACCCTGGGCAACTTCGCCGAGGCGTTCAGCGGCGACGACAATCTCGCGCTGTTTGGCAACTCGCTGCAATTCGCCTTCGGAACGGCGGTTCTCGCCCTCGTCGTCGGCACGCTTCTGGCCTGGATCAACGAGCGCACCAACACGCCCTTCAAGCAGGCGATGTACGCGCTCTCCATCGTGCCGCTGATCATTCCCGGCATTCTCTTCGTCGTGTCGTGGATCATGCTCGGCAGCCCGAAGATCGGCATCGTCAACCTGGCGTTCCAGCGCCTGTTCGACACCGACGCCGTGCTGATCAACGTCTATACGATGGCGGGGATGATCTGGGTCGATGGCATTCACTACGCGCCGATCTCGTTTCTTCTGATGACGGCGGCGTTTCGCTCCATGGACCCCTCGCTCGAGGAATCCGCCATGATGAGCGGCGCCTCGATCGGTTCGATCGCCCTTCACGTCACCCTGAAACTCGCCTGGCCGGCGGCGGCCGCCGCCTTCCTGATCCTGTTCGTGCGCTCGATTGAATCGTTCGAGACGCCGGCGCTCCTTGGACTGCCCGTGGGCATCCAGGTGTTCACCTCGTCGATTTACGAGGCGATACATCGTTATCCCAGCAACATCGGTCTCGCCTCGGCCTACGCGCTGATCCTGTTGCTGATCACCTCCGGGGGGGTCTGGTGGCAATCGCGGATTTCCTCCCAGGGCGGCAAATATTCCACCGTGACCGGGAAGGGCTTCCGGCCCCGCGTGATGGACATCGGCCGATGGAAATGGCTCACGGGCGCCTTTCTGGTCCTTTACGCGCTGCTCGTCGTGGGCCTGCCGTTCCTCGTCCTTGTCTGGTCCTCGTTGCAGCGTTTTTACAGCGTTCCCTCGTGGGCGGCGCTGCGAAACCTGACGCTGAAGTCCTATGAAACCGTCCTCGCCTATCCCGGCGTCGGCACGGCGGTCTGGAACAGCGCCATGCTGGCGCTTGGATCGGCCACGACGGTCATGCTGCTCACCGCAGTCATGTGCTGGATCGTGCAGCGCACGAAAATTCCGGGCCGCTGGCTGCTCGACAATCTGGCCTCCGCCCCGCTGGTGCTCCCCGGCCTCGTGATGGGCCTCGCGATCATGGTTTGTTACCTGACCATCGGCGGCGGCATTTACGGCACCATCTGGATCATGTTTATTGCCTACGTCACGCGGTTCCTGCCCTACGGGATGCGCTACAATTCGACGTCGATGATCCAGTTGCACAAGGAACTGGAGGAATCCGCGGCGATGAGCGGCGCGTCCTGGTTCCGTGCTTTCCGGGGCGTGGTGCTGCCGCTGCTGAAACCGGGCTTCGTCGCCGGGTGGATTTATATCGTGATCGTTTCCGTGCGGGAGTTGTCGAGCTCGATTCTGCTCTATAGTCCCGGCACGGAAGTGGTCTCGATCGTGATTTGGGAACTATGGCAAAACGGCCAGTATGTTGAATTGTCGGCCTTCGGGGTTATGCTGATTTCGGCGTTGTTCGTCTTCGTCGTGGTCGCGCAGCTGATTGGCAAGCGGTTCGGCGTCAAGGAAGTTTGAGGGACAGGGAGGGGCATGTGCTCAGCGTCAAGTCACTGAACACCGAATACAAAACTCAAAAAGGTCCGGCCGTGCGGGCCGCGCAGGACGTGAGTTTCGAGGTGCCGAAGGGCAGCTTCTTCACGCTGCTCGGGCCATCGGGTTGCGGCAAGACGACGACGTTGCGCTCCATCGCCGGCCTCGAGCGCCCGACCTCGGGTGAAATTTCCGTCAGCGGCCGCGTCGTCTACTCGTCCGCCCAGGGCATTTTCGTGCCGCCGAACCGTCGCAACTTCGGCATGGTGTTCCAGTCCTACGCGATCTGGCCGCACATGACGGTGTTCGCCAACGCGGCTTTCCCGCTGGAGGTGCGCAAGAACAAGGGAACGAGGGCCCAGATCAGGGACAAGGTGATGAGCGTGCTCAACGCCGTCGGCCTCGACCATCTCGCCGATCGCGACGCGACCAAGCTCTCCGGCGGTCAGCAGCAGCGCCTCGCGCTCGCCCGCGCGCTCGTGATGGAGCCGGAGCTCCTGCTGCTCGACGAGCCCCTGTCGAACCTCGACGCCAAGTTGCGCGACCGCATGCGGTTCGAACTGAAGCGCATCCAGCGCGACCTTGGCCTGACCACGGTTTACGTCACCCACGACCAGGGCGAGGCGCTCGCGCTGTCGCATGAAATCGCGGTGATGAACGAGGGCCGGGTGGTGCAGATCGGCTCGCCGACGGCGATCTACGATCATCCCACCAGCAAGTTCGTCGCCGACTTCATCGGCACCAGCAATTTCGTCGAGGCGACCGTGCTGGGCTATGACGAATCTTCGAAATTCTACACCGTGCGTTGCGTGCTCGGCGACATCAAGGCCGTCAGCCTCGCGAACATCGCGAAGGATTCGAAGGTGACGATCTCCGTGCGTCCCGAGGACGTGGAACTGTCCGAGGCGCCCGCGCCGGAAGGCAAGTTGCTCAATCTGTGCTCCGGCACTGTGGACAACAAGGTGTTCCTCGGCGATATCGTCGACTTCCAGGTCAAGGTGAACGGTTTCGTCATGCAGGCCCGTTCGCATCCCTCGCTGACCACGCCGGTCGGCGGAACGCTTAACATCCGCATGGACCCGCGCAAGTGCGTGGCGCTGCCCGAAGGCGCGGCCGCCGACATCAAGGCGGCCTGAGCGGCCCGAACAACCAAACGAAAGGACGTCCCATGGCCAAGAATGCAATCGTCTCCGACGATCTCGCGCAGAAATTCGCGACGGAAAAAGACACTCCCTATTTGCGCTGGGTGCGCGACGAGGGCCTCGACATCATCAGCGCCCACTACATCCGCAACCTGCGCACCGTGGAGCTGAAGCCGTGGGCCCGCCGCGGCGGCAAGGGCGTTTACATCAACCACGAGGCGTCCCGCACCTCGAACGATTGTTACGTTTGCGAAATCGCTCCGGGCAAGAAGCTCGAGCCGCAGCGCCAGCTCTTCGAGGAGATGGTGCTCGTGCTTTCCGGCCGCGGCTCCACCACCGTGTGGAACGACGCCGGCGCGCGCATCACCTTCGAGTGGAAGGACGGCGCGCTCTTCGCCATTCCGCTCAACTGCTGGCACCAGCACTTCAACGGTTCCGGCGCGGAGCCCGCGCGCTTCGTTTCCGTGACGAACGCGCCGCCGGTCATCAACCTCTACGAGGACACGAACTTCGTCTTCAACACGGCGCACGACTTCAAGGAGCGTTTCGCCGGCGAGCCCGACTACTTCTCCAACAAGGGCGAGCAGAACGGCTTCAAGCTGACCACGAACTTCGTGCCGGACGCGCCGAACATTCCGCTCATCTCCGCCAAGGAGCGCGGCGCCGGCGGCGGGCACATCCGCTTCAACATGGCGAAGGGCTCGATGAACTCGCACATTTCGCAGTTCCCCATCGGCACCTACAAGAAGGGCCACGCGCACGGTCCCGGCGCCCACGTGATCATTCTTGGCGGCCAGGGTTATTCGCTGATGTGGCCGGAGGGCGACGAGCCCAAGCGCTACGACTGGGAAATCGGCACCATGATCGTGCC
>CAISEY010000106.1 GCA_903884435.1 uncultured Hyphomicrobiales bacterium
GGCGGCCCTGCGCGAAGGCGCGCGCGCCGCCGCGGCGGTCGCGGCGCGGCTCTCCGCCAGCGCGTCGCTTCCCGCGGAAATCGCCGAAGCCGCGCGCGCCGCCGGCGCGGTCCCCGCGGATTTCATCGCGCTGCTGACGGACAGCCTCGCCGACGAATTGCCGCTCAACCGCCGCGACGGCGGCTTCGTGCGCGCTGGCCACGATCCCGCGCTGGACGAACTGCGCGGCCTGCGCGACGAGAGCCGTCGCGTCATCGCCAGTTTGCAGGCCCGTTATTGCGAAATGGCCGATTCGCGCCAGTTGCGGATCAAGCACAACAATTTTCTCGGCTGGTTTCTCGAGGTTCCCCAGGCGGCCGGCGAGAAGCTGCTGCGCGAGCCGTTCAACGCGACCTTCATCCATCGCCAGACGATGCAGGGTGCCATGCGTTTCTCGACGACGGAGCTCGCCGAACTCGAGGCGAAAATCGCCAGCGCCGCGGATCGCGCGCTGGCGCTGGAGCTCGATCTGTTCGATCGCCTTTGCGCCGCTGTCATGACGCATTCGCAAATGCTGAAAGACGCCTCCGCGGCGCTCGCCGCCATCGACGTCTCCGCCGCGCTGGCGGAAATCGCCTCGCGCCGCGACTGGTCGCGGCCAGTCCTGGAGGAATCCCGCCGCTTCGAAATCGTCGCGGGCCGTCATCCCGTCGTCGAGGCGGCGCTGTCGGCGCGCGGCGAGGGCTTCGTCGCCAACCATTGCGATCTCACCGATCCGAAGGGCGAGGCCGCGCGCATCGCCGTCGTCACGGGCCCCAACATGGCGGGCAAGTCGACCTATCTGCGGCAGAACGCGTTGATCGCCGTGCTGGCGCAGACCGGCTCCTTCGCGCCCGCGAAAACGGCGCGGCTCGGAATCGTCGATCGTCTTTTCTCGCGCGTCGGCGCCGCGGACGATCTCGCGCGCGGCCGGTCCACCTTCATGGTCGAGATGGTCGAGACCGCCGCGATTCTCAACCAGGCGGGCGAGCGCTCTCTCGTCATTCTCGACGAAATCGGCCGCGGCACCGCGACATGGGACGGTCTGTCGCTCGCCTGGGCCGTGGTCGAGCATCTGCACGGGACAAACCGCTCGCGCGCGCTCTTCGCCACGCATTTTCACGAACTGACGCAACTCGCGAAACAGATGCCGCGCCTCGTCAATCTCACCATGCGCGTCGCCGACCACGCGGGCGACGTGATTTTCCTGCACGAGGTCGCGCCGGGCGCCGCCAACCGCTCCTATGGCATTCAGGTGGCCAAACTCGCGGGCCTGCCGCCGGCGGTCGTGGCGCGCGCGCAAGTCATCCTCGCGGAACTCGAGGCGAGCGAGCGCAAGGCGCCCGTGAGACGTCTCGTCGAGGAGCTTCCCCTGTTCGCCGCGCTGGCAGCGCCGCCTCCCGCCCCGCCGCTCGAGGATGAACTGCGCAAGCTCCTCGACGACATCGATCCGGACGAGCTGACGCCCCGCGCGGCGCTGGAGGCGCTCTACGCGCTGAAGAAGGCGCGGCGCGGCGAGGGGTGACCGAAAACAAGGCTCGAATGGACGGGTCCGGTCCATTTTTGCGCGATGTTTGAGCAGGCAGCTCGATAAAACGGCGAAAATTGTTGTCTGGCGGGCGCGATCAACGCCGGAAAGCCGGAATGAAAGCAGTCTGCCCGGGTTGGCAACAATATTGCTTCGATCGGGGCAACAGGCGCCTTCGCGCTTCTTCCGGATGCTCGACTGGCCGTTCCGGCGTCGCGTTTTTCCGGTTTTCGACGAGATCGAAAGGAACCCCCATGGCATATCTCGCGCCTTCGGAATTCGTCACGAAGATGGTCGACGCCGGAGAATCCAAGATTTTCATGTCCTCGCGGGACACCGTCATCCGCGCCTACATGGCCGGCGCGATCCTCGCCCTCGCCGCCGTCTTCGCGGTGACGGTCACCGTTCAGACGGGATTTCCGATCATCGGGGCGATTTTGTTCCCCGTTGGTTTTTGCATGTTGTATCTGCTGGGTTTCGATCTTCTGACGGGCGTTTTCGTCCTGACGCCGCTCGCCTGGCTCGACAAGCGGCCCGGCGTGACGATTGGCGGAATCCTGCGAAACTGGGGGCTGGTGTTCCTGGGCAATTTCGCGGGCGCGCTGACGGTCGCGGTGCTCATGTCCGTGGTCTTTACGTTCGGGTTCTCGACGGCCCCCGACAAGGTGGGCGCGGTGATCGCCGGCATCGGCGAGGGTCGCACGCTGGGATACGCCAAATACGGCGCGGCGGGGATGCTGACGCTGTTCATCCGCGGGATGCTGTGCAACTGGATGGTTTCGACCGGCGTTGTCGGTGCCATGATATCGACGACCGTCAGTGGCAAGGTCATCGCGATGTGGATGCCAATCATGCTGTTCTTCGGCATGACCTTCGAACATTCCGTCGTGAACATGTTTCTGTTCCCGTCGGGATTGCTCATGGGCGGAAAATTCTCGATCATGGATTACATGATCTGGAACGAAATCCCGACGGTCGCCGGCAATCTGGTGGGCGGGCTGGCGTTCACCGGTCTCACCCTTTACGCCACGCATGTCCGGACGGCGCCCAGGCGGACGCTGGCCTGATCGAGGCGAAGTTCCTGTCATCCCGGAGCCCCGGATGCCGCGTGAGTTGAAAGTTTCGATCGGGGGGCACAGCGACAGGGGCCGCAAGGAGATCAATCAGGATTTTCATGGCGCGCTGATCCCCGGAGAGCCGCTGCTCGCCTCGAAAGGCGTCGCCATCGCCATCGCGGACGGGATCAGCAGCAGCAAGGTGAGCCAGATCGCGAGCGAGTCCGCCATCAAGAGCTTCCTGACGGATTATTATTGCACGTCGGACTCATGGTCGGTGAAGACCTCGGCGCATCGCGTGCTGGCGGCCGCGAACTCCTGGCTGCACGCCGAAAACAGGCGCGGCGAGTACCGCCACGACAAGGACCGGGGATATGTCTGCACGTTGAGCGCCCTGGTCGTCAGGTCCAACACCGCGCATGTGTTTCACGTCGGCGACGCGCGCGTTTATCGCGTTTCCGGCGCCGCCCTCGAACAGCTCACGAACGACCACCGCGTCGTCGTTTCGCCGGACCAGAGCTATCTTGGCCGGGCGCTTGGCGTCAATCCGCAAGTAGAGATCGACTACCGCGCGATTCAGGTCGAAACAGGCGATGTCTTCGTGCTGGCGACCGATGGCGCCCATGAATATGTTTCGCCCCGCTTTGTCACGGGCGCCATCGCCGGCAACGCGGGCGATCTCGACGCCGCCGCCCGGGCCGTCGTCGCCGAAGCGCTCCGGCGCGGCAGTCCCGACAACCTCACCGTGCAGATTGTTCGAATCGACGAATTGCCGGACGCCGCGGCGGACGAGGTCTCCGGTCAGGTCGCGGAACTCCCCTTGCCGCCGCTCCTCGAGGCGCGGATGGCCTTCGACGGCTACACGATTGTCCGCGAATTGCACGCGAGCAGCCGCAGCCACGTCTATCTCGCCACCGATGGAGACGCCGGCGCGCTCGTCTGCGTCAAGATACCATCGATCGACCTGCGCGGCGACACGGCTTACCTGAAACGATTTCTGATGGAGGAATGGGTCGCCCGGCGCGTCGACAGCGCGCACGTGCTGAAACCCCGTTCGTCCAGTCGAAAGCGCAACTATCTTTACGTCGTCACGGAGTTCGTCGACGGGCAAACGTTGACGCAATGGATGATCGACAACCCGAAGCCGGGGATCGAAAGCGTGCGCGGCGTCGTCGAGCAAGTCGCGCTGGGCCTGCGCGCCTTTCACCGGATGGAAATGTTGCACCGGGATCTTCGGCCCGACAACATCATGATCGACAGGGCGGGAACGGTGAAGATCATCGATTTCGGCTCGGTCAGGGTCGCCGGCGTCGTGGAAGGCGCGCCGCTGATCGAAGGCGAGGAGATACTCGGGGCCGTGCAATACGCGGCGCCCGAATATTTCCTGGGCGAAACCGGCTCCAGTCGCTCCGATCTCTTCTCTCTGGGCGTCATCGCCCATCAGATGCTGACGGGAAAATTGCCCTACGGCGCCGATGTGCCGAAGGCGCGCACGAAGGCCCGCCAGAGGAAGCTGACCTGCGCGTCCCTGCTCGACGTCGATCCGGACATTCCACCCTGGATCGACTGGGCGATCAGGAAGGCCGTGCATCCCGATCCCTGGAAGCGCCAGGAAGAAGTGTCCGAATTCGTCCACGACTTGCGTCATCCCAACGAGGCGTGGCTCAACGCCTCTCCGACGCCGCTGATCGAACGAAATCCGGTGCTGTTCTGGAAGGGGCTTTCGTTCATTCTGGGATGCGCGGTGCTGGCGTTGCTGACGCTCCGGTTTGGCGGACGCCCGTAGCGGCGTCACGGGCGGATGGCTTGCCTGGCTCCCTCGATGATCGCCGCGGGCGCCGCGTACATGGCGCGCACGGACGCCTCGACGCTCGCCGCGTTCGCGGCGTCGATCGCGAGGCCGGCGAGCGCCGCCTCGGCGGCGAACTGTTTGTTCGACATCAGGCCGTCGAAGGCGGCGCGCAGGATCGCCACGCGCTCCGCCGGCACGCCCGGCGCGACCGCGTAGGGCCTGCCGAACATTTGTTGCGACCCCACGAGTTCGCCAATCGCGCGGTTCGTCTCGTTGCTCGCGAACGACGACGCCTCCGGGACGTTCATCGCGTCGAGCTCGGCGTCGGGATGCACCGAGACTTTCAGCAGGGGAAACATGTCCGCGCCGGCGCGCAGCGCCTTGAGGCCCGACCAGTCGATGCCGCAGGTGGCGTCGATCTCGCCGCGCTCCATGGCGAGCAGAATGTCTCCGCTGCCCTTGTAGCCCGCCACGATCTTGAAGTTGCCGTTGTGCACATTGCGGTGCAGATAGCCGTAGTCGAAAGAGGCGCTGCCGACGGCGCCGGCGCCGACGACGATCGTCTCCCTGATCGCGTCCGCGTAGCTCTTGATCCGCCCCGTTTTCCGCGCGACGCAAACGCGCGTGCTCGCGTTGGCGCTGCCCAGAAACTGGAATTTGGGCGTGTCGTAAGAGGCCCCGCGGCCCTCGAAGAGCGGCGCGAGAAGCCCGCCCGGGTTGAGAGCGCCGATCACCGTGCCGTCTTTCGGCGCCTTCGACCAGATATAGCCCGCCGCGATCCCGCCGCCGGCCCCCGGCATGTTTTCGACGATGACGGCGGGCTGCCCGGGGATCGCGCGTCCCAGTTGTCGGGCGAGCAAACGGGCGAAAGCGTCGAAGCCGCCGCCGACGTCGCTTCCCACGAGGAGGGTGATGGTTTTTCCCTCGTAGAACTCCGCGGCCGGCGCGCGCGTCGCGCCGGGGAGCAGGACCGCCGCGAGCAGGGCGATTCGTGCGGGTCTGAAGTGCATGTCACACGCCCTGGCGCGAGGTTGACGCGGAGGCTTCCGCGGAAGGCTCTGATTGCGTCGCGGCTCGCGATGTCGATGGCGGCCCGCGTTCCGGTTTCGGATGAATCCACGGCGTCGCGCGCTTCTCGCGACCATGGTTGACCGCACGATATACTTTCATTGCCAGGGAGACAAAGCCCGGTATAGTCGCCGGCGCCGCGGGCATTTGCGCCGTTTCGGGTCGCGACCGCGCCCCGGCCGGAACGTGCCGGGCGCGAGCCCGGCGTGGCCGCGGAGACATCAGGGAGTGAAACATGACGCGTTCACCGTTGCGCGTGAGCCTGCCGCCCGACCCGAACACAAGGCCCCCGCACTGGACGCTTCCGCCAGGCGCCTGCGACACGCACGCCCACGTCTTCGGCCCGCCCGACCTTTTTCCCTACGCCGACGATCGTCGTTACACGCCGCCGGCGGCGCCTGTTGAACATTATCGAAACATGCAAAAGATCACGGGGCTCTCCCGCGCGGTTTTCGTCACGCCCACCGCCCATGGCCACGACAATCGCGTCGTCCTGAACGCCATCGCCGAACTGGGCGACTCGGCGCGGGGCGTCGCCAACATCGATTCATCCTTCGACGACGCGGCGCTCGACGCCCTGAAGGACGGCGGAATGCGCGGCGCGCGGTTCCATTTGATGGACGACAGGCCGGGCAGCGAGGAACATCTTTCCGCGCAATTGCCGCGCCTTCGCGCGCGCGACTGGACTCTCGTTCTTCACGTCGATCCGGTGGATCTCGTCAATCACGAAAAATTCATCCGCGCCTTGCCCGTCGTGACGGTCATCGACCACATGGCGCGCGTGCGCGGCGCCGACGGCCTCGGCCAGCCCGCCTTCAGGCTGTTGCTCGACTTGCTGAAGGACGACCGCTTCTGGGTGAAATTGTGCAGTTTCGACAAGATCAGCGCCGTGCCGAAGGCGCGTGTCGAGGGGAGCCTGCCGTTCATGGACATGGTTCCCTTCGCGCAGGCGGTGATCGCGGCCGCGCCCGATCGCGTGATCTGGGGAACCGACTGGCCGCATGGCAACACGTTCACGCCGGGCCGCGTGCCGAACGAAGGCGATCTGCTCGATCTTCTCGCCGTGATCGCGCCCGACGCCGCGCAACGAAACCGCGTCCTGGTCGACAATCCCGCGCGCCTGTTCGGCTTTCCCTCCCCGTGAGGCGCGCGCGCCACCCTTGCAAGCGAGAACCAAGGCCTCGTAAAATCCCGCCGCGCGACAAGGCGAAACGAGGGGAGAGCGGCGCCGATGTTTGACTCGCGGCGGGTGACGGGGGCCTCCGCGCTGGCGGTCCTTCTGGCGTGCGGCCTGGCCGGCGCGGCGCGCGCGCAGGGCGTCGAGGAGTTCTATCGCGGCAAGACCATCACCATCGTGATGTTTTCGACGCCGGGCAGCGCCTACGACATCTACGCGCGGCTGCTGGCGCAATTCATGCCGCGGCACGTTCCCGGGCGTCCCCAGATGGTCGTGAAAAGCCTGCCGGGCGCCGGCGGCCTGCTCGCCGCGCGCAACCTCGCGGAAGTCGCGCCGCGCGACGGCACGACCATCGGCGCGCTGAGCAAGACGCTGATTTACGAGCCGTTGCTCGGCAAGAACGCGGCGAAGGTCGATTATCTCAAGTTCGGCTGGCTCGGCAGCATGAGCCAGTCGACGCCGCTTTACGTGTCGTGGAAGACCTCCAGGGTGAAGACGGCCTTCGATCTCTTCGAGCACGAACTGCTCATTCCCGCGACCGGCGCTGGCTCCGAAACGACCATCGTCTCCAACGCGATCAACGGGTTGCTGGGGACGAAATTCAAGCTCATCGAAGGGTATTCCGGCAGCATCCAGGCGCTCCAGGCGCTGGAATCCGGCGAGGTCGATGGCGGTTTCCCGACGCTGGAATCGCTGAAGACGCTGCATCCCGACTGGTTGCGCGACAACAAGATCAACGTGCTCTTTCAGGCGCGGCAGATACCCGATCCGGAAATGGGCCGCGTGCCTCCGGTGACGGCGCTGGCGCGGAGCGACATCCAGCGCCAGACGCTCGAGTTCCTGTTCCCGAAGGACGTGATTGGCCGTCCGTTCCTCGCGCCGCCCGGCGTGCCCGCGGATCGCCTCGCGGCCTTGCAAAAGGCCTTCGCCGACGCGGTGATGGACCCCGAACTCGTCGCGGAGGCGCGCAAGATCAACGTGCCCGTCGAACTCACCTCGGGTGAAAATCTCGACAAGGTGGTGCGCGAGGCCTACGCGACCGCGCCCGACATCATCGAGCGCGTGCGCGCCGTGATCCCCTATCAATGACCGGAAGGCGAACCGCGACATGAAACACGAGGGCGCCGCGCGATATGACTACATCGTCGTCGGCGCTGGCTCCGCCGGTTGCGTGCTCGCCGCGCGCCTGAGCGAGGATCCCGCGATCCGCGTGCTTTTGCTCGAGGCGGGCGGAGAGGACCGCGACCCGCTCATTCACATACCCGTCGGCATCGGCAAGATTGGCCTCGGCGCCGAACGCAAGCACGACTGGGGCTACGACACCGAGCCGGAGCCATACGCCAGCAATCGCGTCATCGAAGCCAAACGCGGCAAGGTGATCGGCGGCAGTTCGTCGATCAACGTCATGGCCTATGTGCGCGGCAACCGCGCCGACTATGATCGCTGGGCGGCGAAGGGCGCGGAGGGCTGGTCCTGGGCGGAAGTCCTGCCCTATTTCAAGCGTTGCGAAACCTTCGAGGGCGGCGAAAACACCTGGCGCGGCGGCTCCGGCCCACTCGGCGTGACGCTCGCGAAAACGCCCGATCCGCTGTTCCCCGCGCTCATCGAAGCGGGCGAGCAGGCGGGCTTTCCGCGCGTCGCCGACTACAACGCCGGCGAACAGGAGGGCTTTTCCCGCAGCCAGATGACGATCTGGAAGGGACGGCGAAGCAGCGCCGCCGTGGCGTTTCTGCGGCCCGCGATGCGTCGGCCCAATCTGAAGGTCGTCACGAGGGCGCTGGCGACGCGCGTGATCCTCGAGGGCCGGCGCGCCATCGGCGTCGAATACGCCATCGGCGGCAAGGTCGCGTCCGCGCGCGCGGATCGCGAGGTCGTGTTGTCCGGCGGCGTCTTCAACTCGCCGCACCTGCTTATGCTCTCGGGCATCGGCGACGCCGACCGGCTGCGCGAGGCCGGCGTCGAGCCGCGCGTGCATTTGCGGGGCGTCGGCGGGAACTTGCAGGACCATCCCGCCGTCACGCTGCGCTGGTCGCGGCCGCGGCCCGGCCCGTTTCACGCGCAGATGCGCGCCGACCGCATGGTCTTCAACCTGTTGCGCGCGTGGTTTTTCGGCACGGGCCCCGCGACGTATTTGCCCGGCGGAACTTTCGCCTTCGTCAGGACGTCGCGGGATCTCGACATTCCCGACATCCAGTTTCTGTGTCCGGCCTCGCCGGCCGACGCGCACCTGTGGTTTCCCGGACTCAAACCCGCCTACGAGGACGGCTTCGGCTTCCGCCCGTGTCTCTTGCGCCCGCACAGCCGCGGCGAGCTTCGCCTGCGCTCCGCCGATCCGCGCGACCCCGTGCGCATTTTCCAGAATTTCTTTTCCGATCCGCGCGACATCGAAACCCTGCGCGAGGGCTGCAAGCGCGCGCGGGACGTCGCCGCGCAACCCGCTCTCGACTTCTATCGCGGCGTCGAACTGACGCCCGGCCCCGGCGTGACGACCGACGCCGGAATCGAGGACTGGATTCGCAAGACCGTCGGCACCTCGAGCCACCCCTGCGCCACCTGCGCGATGGGCGCGGACGACGACGCCGTGCTGGATCCGTTCATGCGCGTGCGCGGCGTCGAGGGCCTGCGCGTCGTCGACGCCTCGGCGATGCCCGACGTGATCTCCGGAAATCTCAACGCCGCCGTGATGATGATGGCGGAGAAGGGCGCGGACATGATCCTTGGCAAGCAACCCTTGCCGCCCGTGAACGACGGGGCCGCGGCGACGCGTCAATCGACAGCGCCCGCGTGAAATCCTAGTTTCGCGTCCGGGCCGCGCGAAACCGCGCGGCCCGCCGAGGGGAGGGCGTCGCATGGAATACGGGCTTTACGTTCCCGCCGCGATCACGGCCGTTGGATCGCCCGAGATCGCGCGTTCCATCGCCGAAGCGCGCCAGCCCCTGCCGCCGGGCGCGCGGGACGCGCAATTCGAAATGTGCGACGCGTTTCTGCCGCTCGCGGACAAGTGCGGCTTCCACCTCGCGCTCTTCGCCGAGCGTCATCTTGGCAGCGATCTCGGCGCCTGGATGCTCGCGGGCGCCTTCGCCTCGCGCTTCGAGAACATGCGCGCCCTCGTCGCCGTGCATCCGGGCCTGCTGGATCCGGCGCTCGTCGCGAAGTTCGTCGCCTCGCTCGACCGGATGGTGAAACAGCGCGTGGGCATCAACATCGTCAACGGCTGGTATGAAGAAGAGTTCCGCATGTTTGGCGGAACCGTTCTGGAGGGCGAGGCGCGCTATCGCCGCTCCAGCGAGTTCATCGAAATTTTGCGCGGCCTGTGGCGCGAGGACGTGTTTTCATACGCGGGACAACACTACCGGCTCGACAACGCGCGGCTGATGCTGAAGCCCGCGACCGCGACGCCGCCGCAAATCTATTCCGTCAGCAACACCGACCGCGGCCGCGACTTCATCGCCGAAAGCAGCGACTGGTGGTTCATGAGCCTGCCGCGCGAACCCGAAACAACCCACGCGGAGGCGATGCGCTTCGTCGAGGAATCCATCGCCGACATGA
>CAISEY010000107.1 GCA_903884435.1 uncultured Hyphomicrobiales bacterium
CGCCTGTTGCTCACGGCGCCGCTGCCGCGTTGGGTGCTGCTTGGCTGCAAGCTCGTCGCGGGCGCCGCCCTGTCGGTCATTCAATCCTATGTGTTTCTCGCGACCTCGGCGCTGTTTGGCGTCACCTTCGACTGGCAGGGCTGGATCACAGTGTTTCCCGCGCTCGTCGCGGCGGGCCTCATGCTCGGCGCGCTCGGACTCGTGCTTTCGGTCTACGTGCGGCAGCTCGAGAATTTCGCCGGCGCCATGAACTTCGTGATCTTCCCGATGTTCTTCATGTCGTCGGCGCTCTACCCGTTATGGAAGCTGCGGGAGGGAGGCGCGGAAATCGTCTATCTGCTCGCCGTGATCAATCCGTTCACGCACGCGGTCGAACTCTGCCGCTTCGCGCTCTACGGCATGTTCAACTGGGTTTCGGCGCTCGTCGTCGTCGGCTGCACGATCGTCTTCTTCGTCGCCGCGAACTTCGGGTACGACCCGCAAAGCGGAATCCTGCGCCGGACGCGCGGCGGAAGCTGACGCTGTTCAGGGGTGCTCGGTTCCATCCGGCATCAGCGCGCCCTTGAAATTGACGCCGTCGAGCTTGGCGCCTTCCATGTTGGCGCGCGTGAGGCGGGAGCCGGAGAGGTCCGCGCCCGTCAGATCGGCGCCGGCGAGATCCGCGTCGTAAAGGTCCGCGTCGACAAATCGCGCGCCCCGCAGATTGGCCTCGCGCAATTGCGCGCTGACAAGGCCCGAATTCTCGAAGTTGGCTCCCTCGAGATTGGCGCGGCGAAGCGAGGCGTTGATCAGGTTGACGGCGGAAAAATCCGCGCCCTTCGCGCTCGCGTCGTCGAGGCGCGCGTCCATGAGGACCGATTCCGTCAGTTTCGCGCCGTCGAGCCTGGCGCGGACGAAGCGCGCCTTGCCAAGTCTGGCGTCCGTGAGATCCGCCCCGGAGAAATCGGCGAGGCCGAGATCCGCCTCGAACAGGAGAATGCGCGGCGCCTTCGCGCCAACGAAGGAGGCGCCCTTGAGGTCCGTTTTGTTGAGGTTGGCGTCGGTCAGATCGGCGCCGTTGAATTTCGCGGCGGCGAGTTTGGCGCGGTGAAAGACCGCGCCCGTCAGCGTCGCGCCCGTGAGATCGGCGCCCTGGAGATCGCGCCCCTTGAACCGTTGCCCGGCGAGATTGCAATCCGGACATTTCCTGACCGCGCCGGCGATGAATCCGGCCTCGTCGGCGCGCGCGCCCGAGGACAACGAAACCGCGAACATGATTGCGACGAGACGCGTCGAGCGCAAGGGCCTCTCCCGTGGTTGCGACAAGCCTACCACGGAAACGCGGACGAAGTGGAGCCTCCGCGCGATCGCCTTGACGGAACCGATTGAGCCCGCGCCGGCGATTGGCTAGGCTGATCCCGACCGCATCCGGACGCACCCATGAAACCGATATTGCTCGCCGCCGCGCTGCTCGCGCCCCTCGTGCTCTGGGATGGCGCTTCCGGCGCGACGCGCCCCAAACGCCTCGAAATCTGGGATCTCGCGTTAGGGACCGCCGCCGACAAATTGCCGGACGAATTCGTGGACTACGCCTGCGGGACGGGCGGCGGCGCGCCTTCGCTGCCCTTGAAGGGCTTTGGCGATTTCAAACGCTGCAAGGCCGAGGAAACCGGATTGCGCGAAGTTTATTTTCGCTACGACGACGAACTCGAGTACTGGGCCCGGGCGAACAACCTGACCGCGGAAATGGAGCAATACGCGGGGACGAAAACCTACGGGTTTCCCATCGTCGCGTCCGCCCTGTTCGACGAGGCGGGCGTCATGAGGGGCATCCGCGTCGTCAGCGACCCGCGTTACGACACCGCGCGCGAGGAAGCCTATTTCCTCAAGAACTTCCTGCTTTCGCGACTCGGGCGCGAAGGCTGGGCCTGCGAAGACCTGAAGGCGGAGGAAGGCGAGACTCCCGTCGATGGCGTCTTTTTCAAGCAACGCTGCAACAAGGATCTTGGCGACGGCCGCGCCGCCTCGATGCTGGCGCGGCATCTGCGCAAGGCGGGCCAGACGCGATTCGACCCGCGTTCGGGCAAGCAGACGACGAACATGTTCGAGAGCGTCGTCCGCTTCGAGATCATCGCGAGATAGTTCTACTTACCGACGAAGGTCGTCACGATGTAATCGACGACCGCCTCGATCTCGCGTTTCGTCAGCGAGGTGGAATGGGGGTCCGGCGGCTTGTCCTTGCCGACATCCTTTTCCTTCATGCCGTAACAGGGCGTGTCGTCGTCATATGCGTATTTGTCGAAATGCGGCATTTCGGTGCCGGGACGCCCGCAGGTGACGACCTCGACGAGTTGCGATTTGTCGAGAATGGTCTTGTGGAAATTCGCGGCGGCGCCGGGCGAGCGCGGATCGCCCCGGCCATCGCCATCCGGCCCATGACAAAACTTGCAATCAGCCTTGTCCTGATAAAGACGCTGGCCGAAGGACACGTCCTGCGCGAACGCCAGGCCCGCGAAAGCCAGCGACGCGCCGACCGCGCACAGACGAAAGCCGTGTTGCACCAAGTGAGTCATAGCGTCGTTCTCCCGTTCCCGCGCGGTCTGGCGACCCGGGCGCGATAAAAAGGGGAGAGCCGGTCTCCCGGCCCTCCCTCGAATGCGTCGCCGCGTCTCAGAGTCCGAAGACCCAGAGCAGGGTCTGGTTGCGCTGTTCCTTCAGCTCCGGCGAATTGGCGTTCTTGCCGCGCGCGATCGGGCTGAGCCCCGAGAGAACGCCGATATATTGCTTGCCGCCGGTCTCGAAGGTCATCGGCGGCGCGTTGAAGCCCGTTCCGACGTTGATCTTCCAGAGCTGGTCCAGCGTCGTGTCGTCGTAGGCGATGAACGTACCGTCGTTGTAGCCGGTGAAGACGAGGCCGCCCGCGGTGGAGAGGTTGCCGGAATAGTCGGCGTAGGGGATCGACACTCGCTTCTTCGTGTCGCCGGTCAGCGGGTCGGCGATCAGCATCTGCGATTCCCAGCGGTCGGAAACCTTGTAGGAACCTCCCTTCCAGTCCCCCTTTGCGTTGGAAAGTTCCGGACGCAGGGTGAGATCGCCGCACACGGTGAGCGAGGAAATGTAGAGCATGCCGGTCTTCTGGCTGTAGGACGTCGGCCAGAAATTGTTGCCGCCCGAAGGCGAGGGACACATTTTCTTCGTGCGATCCTGCAAAGTCACGGTGGCGAGGCCGGAATAGGTCTGCAAGTCCTTGTTGGGATCGTAATCAACCGGCTTTCCGGTCTTCTGGTCGATGCCCTTCGTCCAGTTCACGCCTTCGAAATAGGGCTTCGAGACGACGTGCTGACCGTTGGCCCGTTCAAACGTGTAGAGATATCCGTTGCGCGCCGAATGGGTGAAGAGCGTGCGCTTCTGCCCGTTCACCGTGGCGTCGAACATGATGTGGGTGCCGATCTCGTCGTAGTCCCACATGTCGCCCGGCGTGAACTGGAAGTACCAGTTCATCTTGCCGTCGTCGGGATTATAGGAGATCACGCTGTTCGTGTAGAGATTGTCGCCCGGACGATAGGTCGGGTCGAACATCGGCACCGGATTTCCCGATCCCCAGAACGTCTGGTTGGTGCCGGGGTCGTAGGTGCCAGTGACCCACATGGCGCCGCCGCCGGTCTGCCACGCGTTGTTCTTGTCCTTCCAGGTCTCGCTTCCGGGTTCGCCCGGCGCGGGAATATTGAATTTTTTCCAGATCACCTTGCCGGTCGCCGCGTCGAGGCTGGCGATCCAGTCCCGCACGCCGCGGTCGCCGCCGGCCGCGCCCACGACAATCTTGTCCTTGATGGCGAGCGGCGCGGCGGTCAGCTGCAGGTCGGGCTGGTCGTGCATGTTGGTTTCCCACACGACCTTGCCGGTGTCCTTGTTGGTGGCGATCACGCGCGCGGGGGCGTTCGCCACGGAGACCACGAGATTGCCCCACAGCGCGGCGCCACGGTTGGAGAGCGGCAGTTTTTCCTGACCGGGATCCATGCGCCAGACGATACGCGGCGTCTGTCCGTCGCGTCCGTCGATCTTGTAGACGACGCCCCACTGATCGACGATGTAGATATAGCCGTCCTCGACAAGCGGCGTCGCCTGAAGGTTTTCATTGGGCGAAGCGCCGCCGATCGCGACGGCGTAGGCGAGCTTGAGGCCCTTCGCGTTGCCCCTGTTGATCTTGTCCAGCGTGGAATAACGCTGGCCATCGTAAGTATGATGGTTTTGCAGCCAGTTTCCGGGCTCCGGATTTTGAAGCCGTTGCGACGTGACCTCCGCGGCGATCGACGGAACGGCGACGCACAGCGCGAGCGCGCTGGCGGAAAGGAACGCGACCGGGATTTTTTTCAACCTATCCTCCTTCTGGTGCTTGCCGAAAATTGACTCTAGAGCCCGAAAACCCAGAGCAGCGTCTGGTTGCGCTGCTCCTTGAGTTCGGGCGTGTGCGAGAACCCGCCCCGCGCGATGTTGCTGAGACCCGAGAGAATGCCGATGTATTGCTTGCCGCCCGTCTCGAAGGTCATGGGCGGCGCGAGGAATCCGGTTCCGACGTTGATCCGCCAGAGCGTCTCGTAGCTCGTGTCGTCATAGACCTTGAACGTCCCGTCGGTGTAGCCCGTCAGAACGAGGCCGCCGGCCGTCGTCAACATGCCGCCGCGGTTCGGATAGGCGTCGTGGATCCGCTTCCTGATCTCGCCCGTCAGCGGATCGGCGACGACGATGTCTGTTTCCGTGCGCTCGATATTGCGGAAGCTCGCGCCCTTCCAGTCGCCCGCCTTGTTGGACAGGGCCGGATCGAGCGTCACCTGATTGCAAGACGTGAGCGAGGGGATGTAGAGCATCCCGGTTTTCTGACTGTAGGCGGTCGGCCAGTAATTGTTGCCGCCGGACATGGCCGGGCAGAGCTTTTTCGTGCGGTCGTTCAGCGTCTGGTTCTGTTTGCCTGAATAGACCTGAAGATCGAGATTGGGGTTATAATCCACGGGCTTGCCCGTCTTCTGGTCAATGCCGGCGGTCCAGGCGATGTTTTCGAAATAGGGCTTCGCCATCACGGTCTGGGCGTTCGCGCGTTCGAACGTGTAGAGAAAACCGTTGCGCCCGGAATGGGTGATCAGCGTACGCTTCTGGCCGGCGGTCCCGGCGTCGAAGAGAATGTGGCTGCCGGTCTCGTCGTAATCCCACATGTCGCCGGGCGTGTACTGGTGGAACCAGTTCATCTTGCCGTCGTCCGGGTTCCACGAGATCATGCTGTTGGTGAAGAGATTGTCGCCGGGGCGATAGGTGGGATCGAACATCGGCACCGGATTGCCGGTGCCCTGGATATATTGGTTCGTGGCGGGATCGTAGGAGCCCGTCACCCACATGGCGCCGCCGCCCACCTGCCAGGCGTTGTTCTTGTCTTTCCATGTCTCGCTTCCGGGCTCGCCGGGCGCGGGTATCACGAACTTCTTCCAGACGAGCTTGCCGGTCGCGGCGTCGAGCGAGGCGATCCAGCAGCGCGTGCCGCGGTCGCCGCCCGCCGCGGCGATGATGACCTTGTCCTTCACGGCCAGAGGCGCGGCCGTGAGCTGCACATCCTGCTGGTCGTGCAGGTTCGTCTCCCAGACAACCTTGCCGGTGTCCTTGTTCGTCGCGATGGCGCGCGCCGGATAGTTCGCGACCGTGATGACGAGATTTCCCCACAGCGCGGCGCCGCGATTCGCCAGCGGAGCTTTTTCCTGACCGGGGTCCATGCGCCATACGATTCTGCCGAGATCGCCGGACCGCGCGTCGATCTTGTAGAGCACGCCCCACTGATCCGTGACATAGAGATAACCGTCCTCGGCGAGCGGCGTCGATTGCAGGTTCTCGTTGGCGGAGGTTCCGCCGATGGCGACGGCGAAGGCGAGCTTGAGGTCCTTCACGTTGCCGCGGTTGATTGCCTCCAGCGGCGAAAAGCGCTGCGAGTCGTAGGTGCGATGATTGCTCAGCCAGTTGCCGGGCTCCGGACTCGCGAGCCGTTGCGGCGTCACGTCCGCGGCGAGCGCGGGCGTCGCGACCGCGAGAGCCAGCAAGCTCGCGAAGCCGCCGGCGCGAAAATCGGAAATTGCGGCCTTGCGTGCGTTGGACATGACGTTCCCCCTCGTTTCGTGACGGCCAGGATTTGGCATGGTCCGCTTCGGCGCCAGCGGGCGTCCGCGTCTCGCGGTCAATGCCCCGGCCAGGATCGCGATGCTAGAACATCGAATTCAAGCTGACCAGAGGGGACGAGCGTCATCGCCGCTTTCCGGGCGGTCAAGATTTGGCTCGTCAAGGCGCGTTACGCGAATTAACATCGCTCACGGTAACGCCCGCGCGAGGCGACAGTTCCGGAGGGAGCCCATGAAAAAAGCGACGCAGCCCCGTTTGTCCCGCCGGCACGTCTTGCGGGGCGCGACGGCGACGCTCTTTCCAATGCCCGCGATCGCGCAGGCGCCTGTCGCGCTGAATGTCGGGATCGCGAACGCGTCGAGCGACATCGGCTTTTTCCTCGGGATGAAGAAGGGCTGGTATCGCGAGGAGGGCCTGGACCTGACCGCGACGGCGTTCCGCTCCGCGGCGGACATGGTGGCGCCGATGGGCTCGGGCCAGCTCGACGTCGGAGGCGGTTCGGTTTCCGCCGGTTTTTACAACGCCTTCGCGCGTGGCATCAAACTGCGGGTCGTCGCGGACAAGGCGTCGTCGCAGCCCGGATACGGCGTCAACAAATGCATCGTCGCGAAAAGGCACGTCGAAAGCGGCCGGTTCAGGACGCTGGCCGACCTCCGGGGGATGAAGGTCGCCACCAACGCGCCCGGCAATTCTGGCTGGGGAAGCCTCTGGGGCTACCTGAAGGCCGCCGGGCTCGACTTCAAGGACGTGAGCACCATCGACCTCGGCTATCCCGAGCATGTTCTCGCCATGCAAAACAACGCGGTTGACGCGGGCGTGACGACGGAGCCGTCCGCGACGCTCGCGGTGCTGAAGGGCTACGCGGTGGTGGCCAAAACCGACGACGAGACCCGCCCGCGCCACGCCATCGCGCAATTGCTCTATTCGGAAAAAATGGCGGCCAACGGCGATCTCGGCAAGCGTTTCATGAAGGCGTATTTGCGCTCGATCCGTTACTATTTCGAGGCCTTCAGGGATGGAAAGCTCGCCGGCCCCAACGCCGGGGAAATCATCTCGATCCTGACGGACTCCACGCCCGTCAAGGATCCGGAAGTCTATCGCACCATCACGCCGAACGGGGTCGATCCCGACGGCCGCGTCGATATTCCCACGCTGAAGGAAGATCAGGAGATTTATCGGCGGCTGGGATGGATGGAAAGCCAGACCACCGTCGAGCAGGTCGTCGACATGTCCTTTGTCGAGGCGGCGCTCAGGGAAATCGGGCCTTACAGGAAAGCCTGAACGGCGCAAGCCGTCGGCCAGGAAACGTCACGGGAGGAACGCATGAACGGAGCTTTTCGCGCTGGCGCGCTCGCGCGCCGCGGCTTTCTCTCGGCCGCGGGAGCCGCCCTCGTCGCCATGCCGCGCGTCGCGCGCGCGCAGACGACGACGCTTTCGGTCGGCAGTCTTGGTCAAGCCGCCGACGTGGCTATTTTCATCGCGAGAAAAAAAGGCTGGTTCAACGCCGAAGGGCTTGAAATCGAATACGTGAATTTCACCTCCGCCGCGAACATGGTCGCGCCGCTCGGCGCCGGCCAGCTCGACATTGGCGCCGGTTCCGCCTCCGCCGGCCTTTACAACGCATGGCTGCGGGGAATTCACCTGAAGATAGTGGCGGACAAGGCCTCGTCACAACCGGGATACGCCGTGAACAAGGTCTATGTCGCCAAACGGCATGTCGAAAGCGGTCGCTACAAGGACTGGAAAGACCTGAAGGGAATGAAATTCGCCATGAACGGCACGGGCATTTCGGCCTGGGGCACGCTCGCGGCGGGGCTCCGGCGCGGCGGACTCTCCATGAACGACGTGTCCACCGTCGACATGCCCTTCCCCGATCACGTGCTCGCGATCACCAATGGCGCGGTCGACGGGGGCGTGACCACGGAGCCCGCCGGCACGATCATGCTTCAGCGCGGCGTCGCGGTCGCGCTGGCGGGCGACGACGAACTCGTGCCCCGGCACGCGATTTCGCAACTGCTCTATCCCGAGGAGTTCATCCGGAAAAAGCCGGACCTCGCCTTGCGTTTCATGCGCGCCTATCTGCGCGGCGCGCGGGTGTACAACGACGCGCTGAAGGACGGCAGGCTCGCCGGCCCCGCCGCGGACGAGGTGATTTCCATCCTGACGGAAGCGACGCCGATCAAGGATCCCGCGATCTATCGGGCTATATCGCCTCTCGGCCTCGACCCGGACGGCCTCGTCGACATTCCCAGCCTCGAGGCGGACTATCAACTTTACAAGGCGCAGGGGCTCGTGAACGGCGACGTGAAGATGAGCGACGTCGTCGATCTTTCCTTCGCGCGGGCGGCGGTGAAGGATATCGGCCCCTACGCGCCGGCGCGATGAACGACACGAATTCCACGCGGAGAGAAAACGATGCAACCGAAGTTCCGGGTCACGCGCAGACGGCTGTTGTCCGCGGCGGCGGCCACGCTCGCCGCTCCCCGCGCGGCGCGCGCTCAAGGCCTCGTTCCGCTGAAGGTCGGAAGCGCGAGTTCCTCGAGCGATGTCGCGATCTTTCTCGCGGACAGGAAGGGCTACTTCCGCGAGGAAGGTCTGTCCGTCGAGGTCATCACCTTCACCTCGGCCGCGAACATGGTCGCGCCGCTCGGCTCGGGGCAACTCGACGTTGGCGGCGGCTCCGCCTCGGCGGGCCTCTACAACGCTTACGCGCGCGGCATCAAACTGAAGATCGTCGCCGACAAGGCGTCCTCGCAGCCCGGCTACACCGTCAACAAACTGCTGATCGCCAGGAAACACGTCGACAGCGGACGCTTCAAATCCTGGGCCGATCTGAAGGGCATGAAAATCGCCATGAACGGCGTGGGTATTTCGAGCTGGGGCACGCTTTACGCCGCGCTTCAACGGGCGGGCGTCGGCTTTCCCGACATTTCCACCGTGGACCTCCCCTTCCCCGATCACTGGATCGCGCTGCAAAACGGCGCGGTCGACGCCGGGCTCACCACCGAGCCCTCCGCGACGGTCGCCGTGCAACGCGGCGCCGCGGTCGCCTTCAGCGGCGACGACGAACTCGTGCCGCGCCACACGATCGCGCAATTGCTTTATTCCGAGGAACTCGGCGTGAAAAAACGCGACGCGGGTCTGCGCTTCATGCGCGCCTATCTGCGCGGCGCCCGCTATTATTTCGGATCGCTGAAGGACGGACGCATCGCCGGACCGAACGCGGACGAGGTCATCTCGGTGCTGACAGAGATGACGCCGATCAAGGACGCGAATGTCTACAGGTCGATGACGCCCAACGGCATAGACCCGGACGGGCGCATGAACATTCCCAGCCTCGAGGCCGATTTCGATCTCTACAAGAGGCTCGGCCTCGTTCAGGGCGACGTTCGCGTGAGCGACGTGCTCGACCTGTCGTTCGTCGAACAGGCGATCCGGGATCTGGGGCCTTACGCGGGCCCCAAACCCTGACGCGGTTCAGGAAATTCGGGCGACGGCGGATTCAGCCCGCTTTCTGATGCGGTCCCAGTCGCGGTTGCGAATGTCCTCGACGGGCGCGAGCCATGCCCCGCCGACGGCCACGACATTGGTCAGAGCGAACCAGCGGTCGAGGTCTTCGTCCATCGTCCCGCCCGTCGGCAGAAAGCGCACGTGCGGAAACGGCGCCTGCATGGCCCGGAGGGCTTCCGGCCCGCCAAACGCCATGGCGGGGAAAAACTTCACGACGTGAAACCCCTTGGTGACGACGGCCATGAGTTCCGACGGCGTCGCGACGCCGGGAATAAACGGCAGGTCGCTCCGGGCCGCGGCGTCCATCAACGCGGGCGTCGCGAGCGGACTCACGGCGAAACGCGCGCCAACATGGCTCGCGAGGGCGAAATCATGCGGCGTCAACACGTTCCCGGCCACCGGCGTCGCCGCCGGGACGTGTTTGAGAATATTGCGGATGGCCTGCGGGGCCGCTGGCGTGCGCAACGCGATCTCGATCGTCGGAAGTCCGCCATCGACGAGCGCCTGCGCGAGCGGAACGGCGTCCTCCGCGCGTTCGATGGTCACGAGCGGCAGGAGTCGCGTCGCGCCCAGCGCGATCAGGGGAAGTTCGCTTTGCGATGCCATCATGGCCTCCAGTGCAATGCGGGCAAGGAACGCCCGCCTTGCTGGAATTCTAGGCTTTCGGCGGGCGTATGCAACCGGCCTGAATCAATGCCTGTCGTGTTCATTCTCGCGCGAGCGCAGAAACTCCGTGAAGCCGAGCGGCACGGCGTCCACCAGCACGAAGGCCATCCGGCAGACCTCGTCGTAGCGGTTGATCCACGCGTGGTTCGTGCCGCGCTGGATCATCACCTCGCCCGGTCCGAGGGTGACGATCTTGCCCTCGTCCATCTCCATGTCGATCTTGCCGGAGAGGACGATGATGTAGTCGATCGTCTCGGTGCGATGCATCGTCGGCTTGTTGCCCGGCGGATATTCGGCGATCATGAAGCGGGTGCCGGCCACCGGCGGATAGGTTCCGAGGATCCGCGCGCCCATGTCTTCGGCTTTTTCCCCCACCGGCATCGCGCAGGGCGCGGAATCCGTGCACCACATCATCGTGGTGAACTGGCCGGGACGGTTGCCGCGGATATTCGTCGCGGGCCCGTCGATGATGACTTTCGCGATGTTGTCGTCATCGTGTCCGGTGACGACGCGGCGGATCGATTGCGGTTTGTCGGCCATGATCTTCTCCTCGTTCGGGGCGACGGCGGCGCCCGATCCCTTCAGGTCGCGAGCACGCCCTGCTTGCGCGCGAACACCCAGTAAAGCGCGATCAGCGGCGACATCAGCGCGAGCATGACGACGGCGACCGCCGAGGCCGGCGCGAGCCCGCCGCCAAGCCAGAGCGTCCAGACGACGACGGGAAACGTCACGTTCGTCGATGTCGTCATGATGACCGCCAGCGTGAGTTCACGGAACGTCAGCAAGGCGATCCAGAGCCAGGCGTAAAGCAACGTCGGCGCCATGAGCGGAATGGAGACGCGGCGGAAGGCCGTCCAGGAGCTCGCTCCGCTCACCTCCGCGCTCTCCTCGAGTTCGGGGTGGATTTGCGCGAGACCCGCGTTGGTCATCCGCGTCGCGTAGGAAACGCGCGCGATCACGAAGACGAGCAACAACAGCCAGATCGTCCCGTAGAGCGGAATCGCCTTCCGCGCGACGAACAGGGCGAGAAGCAAGGCGCCGACGCCGAAAACGACGCTTGGCACGGCGTGCGGCAAAAAGGCGATGAAATCATAGACGCCGCGGAAGGCGATCCGCGAACGCAACACGACCCACGAGAAGGACATGGCGACAATCAGGGCCAGGGTCGGCGTCAGAACGGCGAGAATCGTCGTGTTGCCGAGAGCCCGCAAGATCAGGTCCCACGGCAGGTTGTAGTAATGATTGAACGAGGCGACGCCAAAGGCGCGCGCCGACGGCAACTGGAAAAAAGGCAGCAGCGACGACCAGACAAGCACCGAGATCGGCATGATCTTCGAAAGGAGAAAATAGACGGCGATGCCGAGCCAG
>CAISEY010000108.1 GCA_903884435.1 uncultured Hyphomicrobiales bacterium
ATCACCCGCGCCGGAGAAGATTGGGCACGGAAAGAATTTCGATCGTCTTGCCATCCATGGTCCAGAAGCCGGGACTCCACTGGAAGACAGTGTCTCCGTCGATCGTGCATTCCACGCGAAGGGTGCCGGAACCCTTGTCCCCCGCCACGTCGAGCACGAGCTTCATCATCATCCCGTCCATGTCCGCGGCCGTCACTTGTCGCGCGCCCGAAGCCGGGGCGATCGCGGTCACGTGGCCGACGCTGTCCCTGATCTGGGGAATGCCTTCGACGGTGCGCATCAGGGAGCCGTACTGGCGGATTCGCGACCGCGCCCACGCCTCGCGCTCCTCCAGGCCGCCGTCGCTCGGAAACGCGGTGAACTGAGGCATGACGAGCCACGCGGCGACAGCCGCCGCGACGCCCGCTGGAAGCCAGTCCAAACGCCCTCGTTTCGCCGGTTCTTTCGATTTGAACAGAGCAATCCCGCAAAGCCACGCGGCAATGGCGGAAGCGCCCGCGGCGAAAGCGAAGATCGCGATCGGCAAGGCGCCCCCGGCTTGAACGCCGGCCGCGAAGAGCGACCCAACCGCCAAAACGACGCCCGCGACGAACCCAAGGACGCCGCCGGTCAAACACCCCGCCATCAGCCGCGCGACGGAAAACGACATTCGAGGCCGCGCCAAACGAATGGCGCGGGCTCCGAGCCAGGCCCCGAGCGCCGCGCCAAGGACCGTGTGCAGCGTGGCCCAAAACGGAAGATATTCGAGGAATTCGACCCGGCTTGACGGGCCCCGGGCGTCAAGCGCCCATTGCGCGCCGGTGGCGAGAAACATGCCGGCCACGGTCGCCAGAGAAGCCCGGGCCTTGTCCGCGACGCTCGCGGGTCGTCCAGGCCGGGCCGCGTCACTGTTTTGCATGGCGCCTCGTCCGCCGGTTCGGGCGCCGCGCGGTCGCGCCATTCAGAACGCCAACGCGTCACACCGTCGTCTCTTCCGGCTTTTGCCATCAAACAGATTACTCGATCCTCAACATGGTCGCTCAAAACTTGATTGTCGTCGGGTTCGCCGGCTCTTCGCCGCGTCGCGCGGACGCCGCCTCGCGTTGCCGCGCCATGTGTGTTCGGCTGGTCGAAGTTCGATCAAGCGCCGACACGGTTTGATCTTGATGTCGGCTTTTCAACGCGCGACTGATTTGCCTGTTCGTCGCGGCCTTCACTTCGTCCGGTGATTGGCTGTGTTTTCGGGAACGATCTCGCCCCGAAAGCTGAACACTTGCGGGTCCGCGGGATCGACCGTCACCCGCACCCAATGAGTGTCCGGATTGCCGAAGGTCTCGACGCGGGTGAAGTTTTCGAACATCCGGTTCGTCTTCTTGCTGTAGAGCGGTTTGTCAATCCTGTGCAGATGCGTATCGCCGTGCAGGAAGGCCACGGGTTTATCGTAGCCTTCGAGTTCGTCCTGAAGCGCCGAAACATAGTCCTCGAAGGGCGTGGCGGGCACGGCCGGGATTTTGTCCCGACCGCCGAAGGGGCCGAAGTAACGGCCTTTCGCGTCCGGTGGCCAGTAGTTCTCGAAGCCCGGGTTCGCCTGCGTCATGAACACGAGGCCGCGACCGCCATCGGACTTCGCCCTGGCGAACGCCGCCCGCATCCACGAAATATTCGCGGCTTTGCGCTCCCGTTCCTCGGCGTCCATCTCGGGAGTTCGTCCGAAATTGTCATTGCTGCCGACGATGTGCAGGGTCGCGAATGTAATTCCGCCTGTCGTCCAGCGCAGGTTCTCGCGAAATTTCGCGTGGTTTGAATCCCTGGACTGGTTTTCAACCGGCATGGTGCGCTGACCCAGGCTTCGCCCTTCCGGAAAAAACATCTCCCGGACTTTGGCGAGCCGCTCGAGTGGATCAATCTTTGGGTCTTTCACCAGATGGCAATCGGTCCAGTCATTATCGCCGGGCGTCAGAACAAACGGATGCCTGACGCTCTGAAACGAGTCGTGAATTTCCTTGTAGTTCGCATCGAGGCAAGGCAAGGCGCCTATGGACGGGTCGGGATAATAACCCCGTGGATCATTCTGAAAATCACCAATGTGAACGACAAAGGCAAGTTCGGCGTTGTTCAGCGCGGCCAGAACCCGCGGGTATTCCCGCTGTTGCGCGGCGGTATATGGCATGTCGCCGATGAGGCCAAATTGAAAAGCCCGATCCTGCGCCGCGGCCGTCCCACCGGCAAATCCCGCGAGGGAGAAACATAGCAGCCCGAATTGACGAACGGTTTTCGAGGTCATTGGCACTGCATCCCCCCACCGGCTGGATCGTTCCAGTGGCGGCTGAAATTATGTGAATAGCACGCGTAGCCGCGGAAGTCGCCAACCTGACCTGTTTCGAGCCGGAAGAATTCCTGCGAGGCGTTGTTCGCGCCGACGGCGACTCCCGCGAGGCCGCCCATCTTTTTCGAGGGTTCGCGCATGTAGATGTTGAGAACGCCGCCGGTGGCGCCGATGCGCGGGCTGTCGAGGTCGGGCGAGCCCTGCGCGAGCGAGACTTCCATCGTCGGCTGTTCGTCCGGCGGCGCGGGCTGAAGCTTCTTCGCCCCGACCTGAAACAACAGGGCGCACAGGGCGATCGTGCCGGCGCCCGCGGGCGCCGTTGTTCACGGGGCACTCGATAATGTCGCCATGTCACGGTTACGTGACGCTTTCGCCTGAATTTCGCCTCGAAGCCCGAGCCCCGCCGGCCTTTCTCTCCCGGGATGAAAATCGCGCGCGTTTGCGGGCGTTTATGCGGCGTTGCGAAAATGCAACGCGTCGCGGAAACGAGTGCGTGACGAGATTCCGCGGTTCGGACGATCGCTCGTTTCAGGCGCGCCGAAGCCTCGCGGCCGAACGCGGCGTCAACCGCCGAACGTCGTCCGGCGACGCCGGTTCCCCGTCACACAAATGCAATGAGCGGCGCGTAACGCCATAAGGATATGCAACCCGGATCGCGCTCAATGACACACTTCAGTCTCGCCATGCCGCGCGTTGGCGTTTGTGTCGCCGGCGCGTGGTTGTGTCTCGGCGCCCCGGCGAACGCGACGGATAATTTTCATTGGGTGCAATATGTTCCCGGCGGGCTGGAGGCGCGCGTCGCCACGGGTCGCCAGGAATGCCCCGGGATCGTCATCGATGGCCAGACGCGTCCCATGAGCGTTCGCTCCGGCCCCGGCCCGGATTATCCGGTTCTGGTGTGCGTGGCGCCGCTCCCGTCGGGCGCGAAGGAGGCCGCTATCGAAGGCGTTCCGCTGGCGCTTCCCGGGGCGCGGGCCGAACGAATTCTCGTGATTGGCGACACGGGTTGCCGCCTCAAGGGCAAGCTGGTTCAGGCCTGCAACGATATTTCCCGATGGCCCTTCCGAATTGGCGCGGACATTGGCGCGGAATTCAAGCCGGACCTGATTCTCCATGTCGGCGATTTTCACTATCGCGAATCCAGTTGCCCTCTCGACAACAGGGGCTGCGCGGGAACCCCGTTTGGCGACGCCTGGGACGTCTGGCGGGCCGATTTCTTTTCTCCCGGAGAAACCCTGCTCAACGCCGCGCCATGGGTGTTCGTGCGTGGCAATCACGAGGAATGCGAACGTGGCGGCAAAGGCTGGGCTCGCGCGCTCGATCCCTACCCATGGAAGGAGGAGGAGGGCGTCACCGGTTGCCTCGGTCCCGCCAGGCCCTTCGCGGTCGATCTCGGAGGCGTGACGCTCGGCGTCCTCGATGTCTCCACGGCGGACGACGCGAAGGTCAACGAGCAACAGGTCGCATGGTACAGGGCGGCTTTCGCTTCCGCCATCGCGCAGGGCGGCGACGGACCAGTCTGGTTGACGCTCCACCGGCCGATCTGGGTGACCGACGGCTCCACCGGCAAGAATCAGGGCGGCGACAACAAGACGCTGGCGGCGGCGGCGCGCGACGCGCTCAAGCCAAACGTGCAGTTGCTGATCTCGGGCCATCACCACGTGTTCGAGGCGATGAGTTATGTCGAGGATCTTCCCTCGGCTCTCGTCTCCGGCCACGGCGGCGATGAATTTTCACCCGATGTGCCAGCCAGTCCCGTCGGCCTGACGGTCAATGGCGTGACGGTGAAAGCCGGGATCGCGCGTCCCGGCATCTATGGTTTCTCGATGCTCGAGCGGCTTCGGGACGGATCGGGCAAATGGAATTTCACCGGCTACGACATCCATGGACAAAAGATCGGCCAATGTCTTGTCGAGGGACGCAACCTCGCCTGCGAATGAATGCCGCCGCCCCGAACATGGAGAAGGCGTTCCCGAATCGCCAGATCGGGAACGGTATCTTTCCATCGCGGCGCCAGCGGCCCCTTTCGGATGGCCAGAACCTCGTCGCCCCCGGCCTTTCCGGCGGATGCCCGCGGGTTATTTCAGCAAATAGCCGAAACGCTCGCGCGCCAGCTTGCGGATTTCCGGCGGCGGCTGGTTCACCTTCGGATATTTGTCCTTCCACCAGAACGGCTTGCAGCAATCGATGATCGCGCGGCTGTTGGTGAAATCGCCCTTCGCCTTCCGCTCCGGCTCGATGCGCGGATCCAGCGGGGTCGACCAGGCGTTGGTGATGATGTCGATGGAGGTCGCGGGATCGGAGCGCGTCAGCATCGCCCAGATCACTTCTTCCAGATTTGAAACGTCGATGTCGTCGTCGACGACGATCACGTAGCGCCCCGCGTAGGCGCCCGAGTGGCACATCGCCGCGACATGCCCCGCCTGTTTGGCGTGGCCGCCGTAACGCTGCTTGATGGCGACGGCGAGCAGGAGCCGCGCCGTGCCGATCTCGTGCGCCCAGCACGCCGTCACGTCGGGCACGCCGGCCTTGGTGATGTTCTCGCGCACGATGGCCGAGCGCGTCAGGGCGCGATACCGCGCGATCTCGTCGGGCGGGCGCTGCGGCGCGCAGCCGAGCAGGATCGGATTGTTCCGATGATAGATCGCCTTGATGTCCATGACGGGCTCGTCGCGCACGTCCGAACCGTAATAGCCGAACCATTCGCCGAACGGCCCTTCCGGCTTGACGTTGCCGGGCTGCACGAATCCCTCGATGACGATTTCCGCGTCGGCGGGCACGGGCAGGCCGGTGATCGGCGCCCTGACGAGATCGACCGGCTTGCCGCGGATGCCGCCGATGACTTCATACTCGCAAACGCCATAGGGAATTTCGCTCGACGACATCAGGAACGACATGGGGTCGCAGCCGACGACGATGGCGACCGGCATCGGCTCCTTGCGCGCCTCGTATTTGTCGCGCTGGATGCGCCCGTGCTTGCCGGGCGAAATGTAGAAGCCGACGGTCTGCCTGTCGTGGATCATCACGCGGTAGGTGCCGCAATTGATCCAGCCTTCGTCCGGGTCGCGCGTGACGTTGAAGCTCCCGGTGCCGATGTAGCGGCCGCCGTCGTCCTCGTGCCACTTGGGCGTCGGGAAAATGCCGATGTCCACGTCCTCGCCCTTGATGACGTTCTCGAACACCGGCCCGTCGTTGACGTAACGCGGCTCGATGCGCTTCAGATCGGTCATGTAATTGGTGCGGAAGGCCTCGCTGAGCTCGATCTTGGTGAGGTCGGTCGGGAAGCCGAGCGTCATGCGCTGGCGCTTGCCGCCGAAGAAGTTCACCAGAACGCGGCTGCCCGGCAGCGTGCCCGGCACGTCCTCGAAGATCACCGCGGGCGCGTTCTCGTCGTGCAGGATGACCTCGGAGGCCATGCCGATCTCTTCCTGCCAGTTGAGGCCCTTGACTTCGCGCACCTCGCCGAGCTTGCGCGCCTCCTCGATCCACTCGCGCAAGTCCGTGTAGGCGAGTTCCGCGACGACCGGCGCGTCCTTGTCCCGCGGTCCCTTTTGATCCGGCATGAAAATTCTCCAGAAAGACTACTTCTTGGGCGTGTATGGACCGAGTTCGCGGACGGCGGCCTCGGTGAAACGCAGATCGACCGCCTGCTTCACGTTGACCTCGCCCTCGATCCATCCCTGCGTCTTGTAGAAATCGAGGTCCTTTTGCAAACCCTCGATGTTGAGTTTGCCGTCGGGATCGACGCCCTGCGGCGAAATCGCGCGGTAAACCGCGGCGTCCTTGAGTTCCGTGTATTCAACGAGGATGGCGATGACCTCGTCTGCGTTCGGCCCCGCGATCAACCCGCCCTTCAGAGAGTCGTTGTAAAAGCGCGCGCCCTTCATGAAGGCGCGCATGAAGCGACGGGCCACGTCCGGCCGCTCCTTGATGAACTTGCCGGACATGAGCGAGACCGAGGCCTCGTGATACGGATCCATCACGTCGTCGCTGGTGACGCGGACGGCGCTGCCAGCCTGGACGGCCTGGGACGCCTGCGGCTCGGCGGTCAGTCCCACGTCGATCTTGCCGTTGGCGAGGGCGATGACGTGATTGGAATAGGAAAGATAAACGGGTTCGATGTCCGCGAACCCGAGGCCCACGCCCGCGAGGTAATTGTTGAGCGTCGCCGTGGCGCTCGAGCCCGGAGAGGGCATGGCGACCTTCATGCCCCTGATGTCCTGGGGCTTCTTGTAGCGACCGGAATCGACGAGATCCTTGCGCACGATGAGAATGTTGTGCCCGTAGGAGGGCGGCGCGCTGCCGCTGCTGACGACGATCTTCACGTCGATGCCGCGCGCCACGGCGTTGTAGAGCGCCGCGTTGCCGGAACTCGTGGCGGCGTCGAGTTCGCCCGACCCGAGTGGAGCGATCATCTTGACGCCCGAATCGAAATTGGTGATCCGCACCTCGATTCCCTCGTCGCGGAAAAATCCCTTCTTCTGGGCGATGAACAGATTGACGTCGGTCGAGGTGCCGGACCCCGCCATGTTGACCATGTCCAGCGCCAGCGCCGGGCCGAGCGCCAGCGCCCCATGCGCCACGCAAACGGCGACCGCCACCCGCGCGTATCGTGCCAGTCCCGTCATCGCGTCTCTCCCGGGCGGTTCATTCCGGGGTCAGGGTGAGCGGCGTCGCGTCGGGTGTCAACCGCCGCGGCGTCGCGGAGGCTGACAAGCCGCGCGCCCGGGTGCTAGAGAGGTCGGGGCCCCCGGGGGCCAACGCGCAGCGCACGGGAAACGCCATGAAAATCGGGACCGCCGAGCCAAACAGCACTTTTCTCACGCAAGGCCTCGCCCTCAAGGCGGTCTTCGAGAAGGGGGGGATTCCGGGCCCCGTGGACGTGCTTCAATCCCTGTCGGCGAGCATTGAAAACGCGCGGCGCGTCGGGGAAGGCGAACTCGATTACGGCTTCATGGCCGCGAACTGGATTGGCCGCGCCCTGCGCGGCGAAAAGCCGTTCACCGCGCCCATCGGCCTGCGCATGGTCGCGCCAATGAACCTCGGACCGATGTATTTCATCGTGCGCGCGGATTCGAACATCCGCACCGTCGCGGATTTGCGTGGCAAGCGCGTCGCCGTGGGCCCGGCGACCAGCGGCACGGCGCAGCACGTTCTGTCGATCTGCGGCGCGCTGGGTTTCGGCTTCGAGGACATGACGCCGGAGTTTCTTGATTTTCCGACGGGCGGCGAGGCCGTCGGCCGCTGCGAAATCGACGCGCAAATGCAATGCCCGATCCCCAATCCGGTGATGACCGTCCTCGACGGTCTGTACGGCCCGACGATTCCGTGGGAGAAGCGCTGCTACTTCTTGAACAGCAAGTTCCTGAAGCTGCGCCCGATCCAGGGACATTGGATGATTACCCGCACGCCACCGCGTGTGTACGATCGCTATGTCCACTATTGGGCTCTCACGGCGAAGGCGGCTCTGACGACTGGCAAGCGCAACGCGCACGCTGTTCTGAGCATCCAGTAACCCGAACCGCACACAGAGGAAAACGAACATGCAATTGCTTAATGTGACCAAGTTCCCGATCTACCTGCCCTATGACAAGGCGCCGGTTCCGTTCGGTGATCCGCTCTCCGATGCGACGATGACGGCGACCACGCTGTCCACGTTGCAGACTCCGAGCGTGTTCACCGTGCCGGGATACATTCCCGCTGCGAACGATCGCGTCGGCCTGTCCGTGTTGACCACGCAGACGTTGGATACCGCATTCCCAGTCGGTACCGCGTTCTACGTCGTGAGCCAGGCGAATGACACCTTCTCGCTGTCCACAGCGAAGAACGGCAATCCGCTCTACACGTACACCACGTCCAGCATCAACACGTCAGGTGCCTTGACGGTCCACTTGCTCTCGAATCAGGTGGACGGTGCGTTGATACCGTTCAAGACGGGTTACAGCGTCGTGGCCTTCAATCTGAGCACGGCGACCATCTACCTGAACGGCGCCGCAGACTTGAACGTGACGACCTACGGCAACCCGCAAGGTCCGGGTGCGTACTCGCTCATGACTTCGATCGCTTCGGGCGCAGCCGCAATCGTGCCGCTGAACTACGACTGGATCGTGACAACTTCGGCTGGACCGGGTACCCTACCGCTGGTGCAAAACTAACGGTGAGGTCCCCATGCGATACGAAAGAGTAGAGATTAAGCGCGACGGCAATACGGTCCACAACAAGGAAGTGGCACCTTGGGAGATCCCCATCCTCGAATTCCTGTTCGATGAAGGGAATGTGCGGCGACTTGGTGTGTTTGTCGAGGCTCCGGGCGAATACCCGGATGCGGCCCGAGAGCACGCCAGGTTGCACAAGGTGTACGGAGAGGACGCCAAGAGCGGAGAGCCGTTTGTCGTCAGCATCTTCGGAAACGCGGGTGCTGGTGTTCGCGCGCTGCGCAAGGAAATTGAAGCTGCGCAGGCTGATGAGCAAGAAGCGGCGAAGACGACCAAGAAGCCTCAGTCGTCTCGCAAGGCTCGATCGGTTTCGATCGACGAAGCCGACGCTTTACTGAGTTGAGTGGGGCTCCTATCGCGGGTGCGATAGTTCGTGGCCCAGGCTTCGCGGCCTGGGCCATTTTTATTTAGGAGACATGAATGTCGGTACTCAGCACAGCAACGGGGCAAGGTG
>CAISEY010000109.1 GCA_903884435.1 uncultured Hyphomicrobiales bacterium
GCCCGCGGTCCGGCTCGCGAAGGATTCCTCCTCCGCGGCGACGGTCTGCGTCTGCGCCGTCGTCTCCGGAACGATCTCGCGGACGGGTTCGGGTTCCTTGCGAACCTCTTCCGGCTTCTCCGGCGGCGGCTCCTCGACGGGTTTCGTCGTCGCCTCGATCGCTTCGGCTTCCGGCTCCTCGACCTTCGCCTGTTCGACGGCGTCGGGAACGGGCGGCGGCGGGGGTTCCGGCTCCTTCGCGCCGGCGACGGTCTCCTCGCGGGCGACGCTGTCCTCGGTCTTTTCTTCCTCGACGAGGGTTTCGCCCTCCGGCGGCGCCATGGAAAACTCCAGCGCCTCGACGGGCGCTTCCTCGCGGCGCTCTGGCGCGTTCGCCAGGGCGACGACCGCGTATCCGTGCAATCCCGCCGAGAACAGAATGGCGAGCGGACGCAGCCAGGATGGACGCCAGAGGGTTTTGAGCATCGGGGAATTCATTCGCTTGCTTCCATGGTCATGGCGAGGCCGGGCCGACAGGCGCGGTCCTGGCGAGCGGCGTCGCGCCCTTGCGCCCCTTCGGATCGGACACGAGCGCGAGCCGCGTGATGCCGTTGCTCACGAGGCGATCGACGAGTTCGATGACCGCGCCATAATTGACGCTTTTGTCGGCCCGGATCTGGATCACGCGGGTCATGTCGCCTTCCATCCGGTCCCGAAGAGCGGGAACGACGCCTTCGAGGTCGATCTCGTCCGCGCCAAGGGCCAGCTTGCCGTCCGCCGTCACCGAAACGACGATGGGCGCCCGCGGCTTCAATGGCTGGGCCGCCCTGGCCTGCGGCAGGTTCACCTTGAGTCCCGTCGTCATCATGGGCGCCGTGACCATGAAGACGATCAGCAACACGAGCATGACATCGACGAGCGGCGTCACGTTGATGTCGGCGAGGGGCCTGTGCAGGCCGGCGCCTGGCTTGCTGGCGGCGAAGGCCATCAGGCTTTTTCCCCGTTTGTCTGGCCGCGCATCATGGCGAGAGCCTGTTCCTCGATCAGGCTCGCGACCTCCTGCGATTTCGCCGCGAAGGAGGAGCCGAGACGGCTGTAGAAAATCGACGCGGGAATCGCCGCGATCAGGCCGAACGCCGTGGTCGCCAGAGCATCCGCGATGCCGGGCGCGACGACCGCGAGGCTCGTGTCGTTCGATTCCGCGATGGCCGCGAAACTGACCATGATGCCCCAGACCGTCCCGAGCAGACCGACGAAGGGCGCGACGGAGGCGACGACCGCGAGATTTGGCAGGCCGCCCTCGAGGCGCGAGATCATGCTCCGCGCCTGGCGGCTCATCGCCTCGACGATGCGTCCGCGAATTTCGCTGACGCTCTCGTTCTCGAAGGGCGCGCCGCGCTCGGCGAGCCCGGCCTCGAGGACCGGACTGAACAAGGGGCTCGGTTGTCCCTTCCGCGTCGCCCGAACGGCGGCGCCGAGCCTCGCGAGCGACACGAACCCCTCGACGATTTGCGCCCAGCACAACAGCGAGGCGACGCCGAGGATCATGATGACGGCTTTTCCAACCACGCCGGCCTGCGTGAACAGAACGACCGGCGACAAATTCACGCTTTCCATGCAAACTCTCCGGAGCGGCGAGGGCCCGGGACGAGCCCTGTCCTCGCACTGTCGTCGCTAGTGATTCGCGCGCGGGGCGGGCGGGCTCGCAGCTTCCGCGTCGGGAAGGCCGAGAAATGTCCGCAATTCGGTCCGCGCGATCGCCATTTCCTCCCGGTGTCGCGGGTTCTGCGTCATGATCGCGTGGATTGAATAGGCCAGCAGCTTGCTCGCCAGCAGGTCGCTCGAATAATGCACGCCGCAGATCACCCGGTTCCAGGCGTAGGCGTCGGCGCGCGCGAGGATTTCGTCGCGTTTCTCCGGAACCATGTCGACGAGGTTGAGCGCCAGCAGATAGCCCGACGTGGCGTGCCCGCTGGGATAGGAATCGTCCTTCGTCTTGACCGCGCAGACCGGATGCAGCGTCCTGTCGAGATTGTAGGGCCTGACGCGATGGAAGCCCGCCTTGGCCGCGGCGCTGTTGACGCCCTCGTCGTTCTTCACGCGCTTGCCGAAGGCGGCGACGCCCGGCAGTTTTTCCGCGCTGAACGCGTCGCCGAACACGGTCTTGAAGACAAAGATGTGTTCGTTCCTGTCGTCCTCGACGGCTTGCGCGGTTTCCGCCGCGGTGCGCGTTGTCTCGACGCGGTGAAGCTCCTCGAGCTCCGCCTTTGTCCTCTCGGAATCGTTGGCCGCGGGGGCCGGCAGGATCTGGAGGGCTCGCGTTTGGTCCGCCGACACGAAGGAGGCGTCGCGCGCCGCGGCGGGCGCGGCGACGAAGGCCACGATGGTCGAGGCGATGACGATGAGGTTTCGCATGTGGTTGCTCCGGTTGTGACGGGTCGGTCCGCGCCCCGCGTCGGCGTTCGCGCGGACGGGATGCTTCAATAGAACGAAGGTCCGGAGTCGCCCCCGAACCTTTCTCCCTGATGGTCGTGCTTCGTCCCGCGGTTACCCTGCCGCCTTCAGAAGTCCAGCTTCATCGCCGCGTAGAACGTGCGTCCCGGCTGGAAGGCGTAGGTGAGCGTGGTCTGCGTCGCGAAATTCGCGGCGGTGACGGACGCTGGGTTGCCGCCGATGTCGGTGACGTTGCGGTGATCGAAGATGTTGCTCACGCCGAGCTTGAATTCGGCCTTTTCGCCGAAGCCCATCTTCCTGAGCGCATCGGTGCGGACGCCGGCGACGATGTCGGTCGTGTTGTACGAGCCGATCTTGTTGAACTCGTTGCCCGCGACCTGCCCGCTCGCCCCGTAGGCGTCGCCGGTGATCTTGTGCAGCACCGAACCGAACAGGGTCTGGTCGTCGTAGATCAGGCCGCCGGCGATCGTGTAGGCCGGAGCGCCGCCGACGCGGGCTCCGATGTTGGCGCCCTCGACGAATTTCGCGTTGATGAGCGACGCGCTGGCGTAGGCGGCGAGGCCGTTGACGATCTTGTACGTGCCTTCCGCCTCGAGGCCCTGGTAACGCGCGGTTCCCGCGTTTTGCAGGAACGTCAGGCCATTGACCGTCGTCGACACCGGGAAATTGCTCGCGGTGAGACGATAGGCGGCGATGGCCGCCGTGAAGTCGGTCGTCTTGTAGACGGCGCCAATCTGGTAGTTCGTCGTTTCCTGGGGCGCGATCGTGTTCGCGTCGGGGTTGACCGTGTAATAGGCGGCGACGCCGGGAGCGAGGAAGCCCTTCGACGCCTGCGCGTAAACCGCGAGGTCCGGACGCACCATGTAGCGCACGGCGAGGAACGGCAGGCTCGACGTGTAGGTGTGCGTGTAGTCCATCGGCAGCAGCGTCGTCTGGTTCACGACCGCCACGTGATGACGGGTGAAGCTCTCGAACTTGTAGCCGGGGGTGATGGTGAGATCCTGCGTCGGGCGCCATTCGTATTCGACGAAGGGCTGGACGTTCGTGATGTACGAGGACAGATTCAGCTTCCACGCCGCGTTGGCGGGAATCGGCGTCGCCGTGGTCAACTGGTCGTAGGAGACGCCCGTCGTGTAATCGACGAATTTCTGTCCGCGCTCGTTGCCGATCCGCTCGACCCAGACGCCCGTGCGCAACGTGCCGGAGGCGACGCCGGCGTTGAAGTCGCGGCTGAGCGTCAGGAAATCGCCCCACGCGCGATAATTGTTTTTCTTGTCGTAGCCGGTCACGTCGCCATCGGCGAGCACGAGCGCGCCGGGCGTCAGTTTCGAGTTGAAATAGGCGTATTTCACGCCGCCCTGCGGGAAGGTGACGCTGCTGAGCGTTCCCGTGTTGGCGATGGACGAATTGCCCTCGATGCTCTGGTCGGCGCCGTTCTTCTGAAGCCGCGGATACCAGTAGGCGTAGGTATAGGCGGTGTTGTTGACCTTGACGCCGCCAAGGTCGAATTCCGCGCGGACATATTCCATGTCCGTCGCCTTCAGAGAGTTGTTGAAGCCGTAAAATTGCTGGCTGCGCGGATTGCCGTTCACCTGTCCGTAGTCGGGTCCGTATTGCAGGAACTGTGGCCGCGTGATCGGATTGATGTTGTTGTATTTCTCGGTGCCGCCGGTGGCGAGCGCGGTGATCTTGACGTCGCCGAACTGCTTTTCGACCTTCAGAAGTCCTTGCCAGGTGCTGGAATCGCCATACTGGATGACGCCCTTCGTCTGGATGTGCGACACCGCGACGAGGGCGCGCGCGCCGGTCGCCGCGTCATAGCCCGACTGTCCTTCGGCGCTCGTCGTGAACGTGCCGAAATTGCCGACCGAGGCGGACAGGCTCATCGAGCGCTTGTCCTTGAGCTCCAGAGACCCCAGGGCGAGCGTGCCGCCAAAGGTGGCGTAGCCGATTTGCGAGGCGGCGCCCGGACCGCGGTTCACGTCGACGCGGCTCAGGAACGCGCCCGGAAAATAGGCGGCCGAGTGATGCGAGGGATCGTTGGCGTCGCCGAAGGGATTTCCGTCGAAGGTGACGTTGAACTGGCCGTCCTTGTACCCGCGCCAGCCGCTCTTGGAATCGCCGACGCCATTCGAATTCGAGGAATAGAAACCGGGCGTGTATTTGGCCGTGTCGTTGAAATCGCCGCCAGGCGCGACCACGTCGCGCAGGATCTTGTCGCTGACGATGGATTTCGGCTCGAAGGAATTGAGCGGCGCCTGCGAAGGGGCGAGCGCCGGGGCGCTGCCGGCCGGGGCCGCGCTGCCAACGGCGGCCGCGCTGGCGAGGGGAAGGCCGGCGGGGGCCGCGACCGAGA
>CAISEY010000110.1 GCA_903884435.1 uncultured Hyphomicrobiales bacterium
CTCAAGCTCAAAATCCTCACGGCCAGCTTGCCCGAACTCTGAAAAAGCCGTCAAAATCACCCACTAAAAAGCCCGAAGAGCCCCTTTTTATTGCTTGCAAGTAACCTTGCGCTAAGTTTGCCAGGCGACCGCCACTCGGGGGATCTGATCTAAATCAAGGCTTTCAGGAGTCGCCGCCGCCGCGAATTCAGGGGACCGGACGCGCGCCGACATGGAAAAATCAAGAGAACCAACTGTTTTTACTAACAAAACAGCGTATAGCGCGAAGCATTTCCTGGCGCCGGCCGCCCGGACCGCGAATATCGTTTGCAAAGGCGGGCGCGCGCGGGCAATGCAGGATGGCAACCCCTGAGAGGAACGATGCAATTTCCAATTTTTTCTGAAAACGCGGGTCCGGAGCCGGTCACTCCCGTCCGCGCGACCACGCGCGTCGTGCATGGCGTGACGCTTTCGGATCCCTATGCGTGGCTGCGCGCCGAAAACTGGCGCGACGTGCTGCGCGATCCCGCCGCCCTTCCGGCGGACATCCGCTCGGTTCTCGAGGCGGAAAACGCCTACGCGGAAGCTCTGATGGCGCCGACGAAGGACTTGCAAAAGGTTCTGCTCGCGGAAATGCGGGGCCGCGTTCGCGAGGACGATTCAGACGTGCCGTTTCCGGACGGCCCTTTCGAATATTACGATCGCTACCGCGAAGGCGGCGAGCACGAACTGGTTTGCCGCAAGCCGCTGGCCGGCGGCGACGAGGAAATCCTGCTCGATGGCGACGCGCTGTCGAAGGGAAAGGCGTTTTTCTCCATCGGCGCCGCGGTGATTTCTCCCGACCACCGGCTTCTGGCCTGGAGCGCCGACGAGAAAGGCTCGGAATTCCACACGATCAGGGTGCGCGACGTGGCGACCGGTCTGGATCTGCCGGACGTCGTGCCCGACGCGGACGACAATGTCGTCTGGAACGCGAATTCAACCGCGTTTTACTATGTGAGGCTCGACGAAAACCACAGGGCCAACCGGGTTTTCCGGCACACGCTCGGCGAGGCGCCGGAGCGCGACGCGCTCGTGTACGAGGAGGCCGACCCGGCCTGGTTCGTCCACGTCCATCGCAGCCGCTCGCGGCGGTTTTGCGTCATTCACATCACCGACCATGATTCCGCCGAGGCCTGGCTCGTCGATCTCCATGGCGGGGACGGCGCGCCGAAACTCGTCGCGCCGCGCGAACGCGGCGTGCGTTACGACGTGGAGCCCCATGGCGAAAGGCTGTTCATCCGCACCAACGCGGGCGGCGCCGAGGATTTCCGGATCGTCGAGACGCCGCTGGCGGCGCCCGGCCGGGAAAACTGGCGCGACGTCGTGCCGCACCGGCGCGGCCGGCTGATCACGGGCGTCGCGGCTTACCGCGACTGGCTCGTGCGCCTCGAGCGCGAGGACTCGCTGCCCCGCGTCGTCGCGCGGGATCTCGCCAGCGGCGAGGAACATTCGATCTCCTTCGCGGAAGAAGCCTACGCGCTCTCGCTCGACGCCGGCCGCGAATTCGACACCGCGACGACGCGTTTCACCTATTCATCCCTGACGACGCCGCGCGAAACCTTCGACTACGACATGGCCTCGCGCGCCCGCGTGTCGCGCAAGCGCCAGAGCGTGCCGTCCGGCCACGACCCCGCCGATTACGTCACGCGGCGCCTGTTCGCGCCGTCGCCCGACGGCGAACTCATTCCGGTGACGCTGCTCCACCGCAAGGAGACGAAACTCGACGGGAGCGCCCCCCTGTTCATCTCGGGATATGGCGCCTATGGCATCGCCTTTTCCGCGTCCTTCGGGACATCCCGCCTGTCGCTCGTCGATCGCGGCTTCGTCTACGCCATCGCGCACGTGCGCGGGGGAACCGACAAGGGCTGGGCCTGGTACGAGAACGGCAAGCTCGCGAAGAAGAAAAACACCTTCGGGGATTTCATCGCCGCGACCCGTTTTCTGATCGACCGGAACATCACGTCGGCGGGCCGCGTCGTCGCCAGCAGCGCCAGCGCCGGGGGCATGTTGATGGGCGCCATCGCCAACATGGCGCCGGAGCTTTTCGCCGGCCTCGTGGCGGACGTGCCCTTCGTCGACGTGGTCAACACGATGCTCGACGCGGACTTGCCGCTGACGCCGCCGGAATGGCTCGAATGGGGCAATCCGATCGAGGATCCCGAGGCTTTCGCGACCATGCTGGCCTATTCGCCCTACGACAACGTCGCGAACCGGCGATATCCCGCGATCCTCGCGCCCGCCGGCCTCACCGATCCCAGGGTGACCTACTGGGAGCCGGCGAAATGGATCGCGCGGCTGCGGGCGACGGGGACAGGCGGCCCCTTCCTGCTCAAAACCAACATGGACGCCGGGCACGGGGGCGCTTCGGGGCGGTTCGATTCGCTGAAGGACACCGCCTTCGAATACGCCTTCGCCCTCGCCTGCGTCGGCGCCCGGAGCGCGAGCGCCTGAGCGGGGGCGGACCTCACGCGGGTTCGCGCGGTTCCCGGCGGGCGAGGTGGGCGCGCAATTCCGTCATGTCGGCGAAGCGCAACTGGCCTTCCGGCGACTCCGCGAGGATCGAACCATTGGCGTAGAGCGTGTAATTCACGCCGCCCGATTCAAACTGCCGGAGGGTCGCCGGAGGCGCCGCGGCGTCTGGCGGCGCGGGTTCGTCGAACTTCGCGGGCGCAGGCGGATGGATGGACGGCTTCGCCGGTCCGGCGCGAAGCCAGTCGAGGGCAGGATCGACTTCATCGACCGACGGCAATCTGTCGGGCGCGCGGATGGCGACGACGGTTTCTTCGCGCGGCGGCGCCACGGGCGGCTCCGGAGCGGCGCTTTCGGGTTCAAGATCGCGCGGCTCGGGTTCAGCCTGTCCGGGAGCTTCAGCCTCCTCGCGCGCGGGTTCGGGCGACGACGGAGGAAACGGAGCCGGTTTTTTGGCGAGGCGCAGCATTTCCGCGAAATCGGGACGCGGCCTGACGCCGCCGGCGGCAATGGACGGCGCCGCCGGGTCCGGCCGGACGACGGGCTCCGCCGCGCCGCCCGCGGGTTCGTCCGCGCCTCCGGCATGCGGAACCGGCTCCTTCGGGAATTCAAACGCGGGCCTCGCCGGCTTTGAAGCCGGGAACGGGCCGGGCTGAAACGCGGGATACAATGGCGGTTCCGGAGCCGGCCCGGCCCCGGATTCCGCGGCGCTCCCGCCAGATTTACCCTCGTCGCCAGCGGGAAGCGGCGCCGGCTCCTTCGCGAAGCCAAACCTGGGCCTCGCGGGCTTTGGCGCGGAGAACGGCGCCGGGGCGGGAGCGGATTCCTGTTCCGGCGGGAGACCGGCGTCGGCGACCGGCGACGCCGCGGGAATGACGGCCGCGGGTCTTTCGTCGACGACCTCGCGCGGGGCGACGAGGGACGCGCGCAGCCCGTCGATGGAATGGATCAACGCCGCGAGCGCCATGGTGACGACGCCGGCGCCAAGAAGCGTCGCTCCGGCGATCACCTGCGTCCAGCCGCGTTCGACGACGACGATGTCGCTGCCGTTCCAGATCGCGAAGGCGCCGCAGCCGGAAAGGATCGCCCCGATTACAAACGTAACGTATTTCATCCAGTTCCAATCCGAGGCGCCAAACCGCCTGTTCATCGGGCGCCCTTTAATCATGGAACGCGCCTCGCGCAAAACAGAAGCCCCCGGATTTTGTCGTTTCCGCGTCAATTGAACGGAAAAACCCGCCAGGCTAGTGTCGCCGCGCAAACGGGGAGCATTTTCGTGGCGTTGATTTTTCAATCGCTCGGGCGGACGCTCGCGGCGGGTCTGGTTCTCCTTCTCGCGCTCGCGCTTCTCTCGGGCTTCGCGACGGGACAATGGATTCGGGGCGATTTCGTCTGGTGGACGTTTTTCGTTCGCTGGCTGCACGTGCTCAGCGGCGTGATGTGGGTTGGCCTGCTCTGGTATCTCAATTTCATCCAGATCCCGACGACGCCGAAAATCGAGCCGCCGGATCACCGCGCCGCGCTGACGAAATTCATCACCCCGAACGTGCTTTTCTGGTTCCGTCACGGCGCGATCGCGACCGTCGTCACGGGCCTGTCGCTGGCGTGGATGAACGGCTATCTCTGGCAGGCGCTGACGCTGCGAAAGGGCTGGTTCGCCATCGGCGCCGGCATGTGGCTGGCGCTGGTCATGGCCTACAACGTCTGGTTCATCATCTGGCCCAACCAGCAACGCGCGCTGGGTCTCGTCGAGGCGGGCGCCGACGAGAAGGCGAAATCGGCGCGCATGGCGATGCTGACCTCGCGATTCAACACGATGCTGTCGATCCCCATGCTGTTTTGCATGGTCGCCCAGCAGAATGGCGGACTTTAGTCCGGACCGGCCCCGCCTCAGGCGTGCGCGACGGACTTCAGGAAGGTCTCGATGGTCTCGTTGAGTTGCCGCGCCTGCTGCGACAATTCGTTGGCGGTGTGGTGCACCTGGTTGGCCGACTGGTCGGTCTGGGCGACGATGGAGGTGAGATTTTCCATGTTGCCGGCGGCCGATTCCGTGCCAACGGCCGCTTCCGTCGCGCTGCGGGAAATCTCGTTCGTCGCCGAGGCCTGCTCCTCGACCGCGACGGCGATGCCCGCGGTGAAGCCCTCAGCCTGGTTCATCGTCGCGGCGATCGAGTTGATGGCCTGAACGGCCTCGCCGGTGGCGCTCTGGATGGCGGCGACGTGTTCGGCGATCCGCTCCGTCGCGCGGGCCGTCTGGCTCGCCAGCGACTTCACTTCCTGTGCGACGACCGCGAAGCCCTTGCCCGCCTCTCCGGCGCGCGCCGCCTCGATGGTGGCGTTCAGCGCGAGCAGGTTGGTTTGCGCCGCGATCGCCTGGATGAGGCCAATGATTTCGCCGATTTGCTGCGCCTTGCCGGCGTGCCCGTCGAAGGTGAGCGTGGTTTTCGTCGTCGTGCGCGCGGCGTCGAGAACGACCGCGCGAGTGCGCATGACCTGGCGTTCGATCTCGCCGACCGCGGACGACAATTCTCCGGAGGCGCGGGCGACGGTGCGGACGTTGCCGGAGGCTTCGGCGGTCGCGAGCGCGGCGGCGCGGGCGCGGACCGCGCTGTCGGCGGACAGCGAGGACAAACGGTCGGCGGCGCCCGTCATCTGGTCGGTGTGGGAGGAAACCTTTCGCAGCGCGCCGCCGACTGTCATCCGGAACGCCTGGATCAGGCCGTCGACGCGCTTCTGGCGCGACTGCGCCGTCGAATCGGCCTTGTCGATCTCGTCGCGCAACTTGACGCGCTCGGTCAGCCCTTCCTTGAAGCATTGAACCGCGCCGGCCATGGCGCCGATCTCGTCATTGCGCTCGAGCGCCGGCACGGAGACGGACAAATCTCCATCGGCGAGCCGCTTCATCGTCAGGGTCAATTCCTCGAGCGGGGCCGTCACGCGCATCAGCATCAGGTTGAGCACCGCCCCGACGCTGCCCATGACAATCAGGCCGCTGACCAGCGACCAGACGAGTTCGCCAAGCGTGTGCTCGCGCCCGACCTCGAGAATGTATTGCACGGAAAACAACGTGAGCGCGACGGCGCCGACGACGAGAAGCACCTTGCCGACGATCATGTGCCGCAGGCTGGACTGGCCCGCGAACGGCACGAGGCCGGGGCTGGGGGGTTCCGGGGCGTTTGTCGGCGTCATGGCGATCTCGCGCGGGTGCGGCCCCGGGGGGCGCGTCCGGGGAATTCATCGCGCATCCTGCGCCCGCGGCATTAAGGGCCGGTTAATCCTGCTCGCTCCAGCGCCCCGTTCGCGCGCCGGCCGCGGCCAGGATTTGCGAAAATCGCGACGAAAGCAGGAATTTCAGTTCGCTCTCGCGGCTTGTCGTGACGGGATCGGCGGCCACGAGTTCGGCGTCGACGTGGCCCGGGTGGCACATGACGAGATGCCGGGGCCCCGGGGCGACGAGGTAACGGGCGAAATCGGCGCCGTAATCGGCTCCCGGGTCGAAGCCGGAGAAGCCCGCGAAGCCATCGTTGCACGCGAAGCCCCGCTTCCGCGCCTTCTTCGCGAAGCCGCGGCCCAGCCAGGCGAGCGCGAGCGCCTTGCCCGTCTGGCTCCGGCGCGCGAAAATCCGGACGAACCGGTCGGAACTGTCGCGCAGCCAGACCCGCCCGGCGAGGCCGCGAAAGGCGAGTTCATCGAGCAGCCAGTCCCTGACGCCTGGCAGGACCTGGACATGCTGGTGGCCATCGACGTAGTCCGGCGGGCGGCCCATGGCGGCCTGAAACTCATCGAGCTGACGGGCGATTTCGGCGCGAATCTCGCCTTCCGGCAAGTCGCCGCCGCGCGCCGCCCGGAGGATCCTCCGCAATTCGGGGAAACGTCCGCGATCCGCGAAGGAAGGCATCCAGGTCAGGGGGTCGCCCAGCGTCAGGTTGAGATGCAGGCCCACCTCGGCGCGGGGAGCGAATCTCGCGAGATCGCGCGCCGCCGACCGCCACGTCGGGCGATTGGTCATGGCGCTCGTCGCCGAGAGCCGCCCGGCGGACAGCGCTTCGAGGATGCCGATGCTGACGCCCGGCGAAAGGGCGTAATCGTCGGCGCACAGCACGAACGTGAAGGGTTGCATGACCGGGTCTTACGGGAAAACCGCGCCGCGGGAAACGCTGGCCCCTCACTTGCTTTTTGGGGTCGTCAGGCGGCCCTTCGTCGCCGATAATGGCGAAATTTCCGGGATCACGACGAAGCGGAGACGAAATGCCCGAGAGGACCTTTGACTATGTGATCGTCGGCGGCGGCTCCGCGGGTTGCGTGCTGGCGAACCGGCTGTCCGAAGACCCCGCCGTGACCGTGCTGTTGCTGGAAGCGGGCGGGCGGGACATCAATCCGCTGATCTCGATTCCGCTCGGCATGGGCAAGATGCATCAATATCTCATGCACGACTGGGGCTACCAGTCCGAGGACGAGCCGGCGCTCGGCGGCCGGCATGTCGAGGCGATGCGCGGCAAGGTTCTCGGCGGCTGTTCGTCGGTCAACGTGATGGCCTACACGCGCGGCCATCACGGCGATTACGACCGCTGGGCGCGCAATGGCGCGACGGGCTGGTCCCACGCCGAGGTTCTGCCCTACTTTCGCCGCGGCGAGACCTGGGAGGGCGCACCCGACCAGTGGCGCGGCGGCGAGGGCCCCGTCGGCACGCAATATGGCAAGACGCCCGATCCGCTGTTCGACGCGTGGATCGCCGCGGGTGAGCAGGCCGGCTTTCCGCGCGTGAAGGACTACAACGCGGAGGACCAGGAAGGTTTTGGCCGCGGCCAGTACACCATCCGCGACGGGCGGCGCTCGTCGTCCTCGCGCGCCTATCTGCGCCCCGTCCTCGGGCGGAAAAACCTCACGGTCGAGGTCAACGCCCATGTCTCCCGCGTGACCTTCGAGGGACGGCGCGCCACCGGTGTCAGTTACGTGCGCGGCGGCGGGATCGCGGGCGTCCGGGCGACGCGCGAGACGATCCTGTGCGCCGGCGCCTTCAACACGCCGCAATTGCTGATGCTGTCGGGCATTGGCCCGGCGGCGCACCTCAAACAGCACGGGATCAAGGCCCTGGTCGACGCGCCGGAGGTCGGAAAGAACCTTCAGGACCACATGGGCGTGTGGATCACCTGGCGGCGCGGACAGCCGGGAACCTTTCATCGCGAAATGCGCTTCGACCGCATGGCCCTCAGCATGTTGCGGGCCTATTTTCTCGGCACGGGGCCGGGAACCGTGGTGCCGGGCGGGCTTCACGCCTTCGTCAGGATCGGGCGCGACATCGAGGTTCCCGACATCGAGTTCATGTTCCACACCGTGCCGCCGCAAACGAAACTGTGGTTTCCGCTGATCAGCCCCGCCTACCAGGACGCCTACGCCATCCGCCCGACGCTGCTGCATCCCTCGAGCCGCGGCGAGGTGCTGCTGCGCTCGAACGATCCCCGCGACAAGCCTCGCATCGCCTACAATTTCTTCTCGGCGCCCGACGACATGCCGCGCCTCGTGGCCGGCTTCAAGCGGGCCCGCGAGGTGGGAGAACAGGCGGCGATGGCGCCCTACCGCGACGCCGAGGTTTCGCCCGGCCCGAATTGCCGCTCGGACGCGGAGATCGAGGCCTTCATTCGCCGCACCGGCCTCACGGCGCATCATCCCGCGAGCACCTGCCGGATGGGTTCGGACCCGGGCGCGCCGCTCGATCCGCGCTTGCGGGTGCGCGGCGTCGAGGGGTTGCGCGTCGTCGACGCCTCGGCCATGCCGGACCTCGTCTCGGCGCACATCAACGCCTGCGTCCTGATGATGGGCGAGAAAGCGGCGGACCTGATCAAACAGGCGGCGTGACCCGTCCGCTTGCGAAAAGCCCGCGCCCCCCGTAGGCAGGGCCTCGCCGGAGCGGCCGGCGCGAAGGAGAATCGGATGGCGACGGAAGCGGACCGGAGGGCGCGGACCCGATCGGAAATCGCGGTCGTCGTGCCGGTTTTCAACGAGGCGGAAAACATCGAACCGCTCGTCGCGCGACTCACGCCCGTGCTCGAGCGTTGCGCCTCCTCCTTCTCGGTCGTGTTCATCGACGACGGCTCGCGCGACGCGACGCTCGAAACCCTCCGGCGCGTCAACGCCGCCGATCCGCGCATGACCGCCGTCTCGTTCTCGCGCAATTTCGGCAAGGAAATCGCCATCGCGGCGGGGCTCGACCACGCGGACGCCGACGCGGTGGTGATCATGGACGCGGATTTGCAGCATCCGCCCGAGGTGATCGAGACCTTCGTCGGAAAATGGCGCGAGGGCTATCTCAACGTGTTCGGCCAGCGCGTCGACAGGGACACGGATTCCGCGCTGCGGCGCATGTTCGCCAGACAATTTTACAAGCTCTTCGCCATTTTCGGCGAAACGCCGTTGCCGGCGGGCGCCGGCGATTTCCGCCTGCTCGACCGGCGGGCGGTCGAATCCCTGCGCGCCATGGGCGAGCGCGCGCGGTTTTCCAAGGGGCTCTATGCCTGGATCGGCTTCAAATCCATCGGCGTGCCCTTCCAGGTGGCCGAGCGCGCCTCGGGCGAATCGAAGTTCAGCTACCGCAAGCTGACTCGCTTCGCGCTCGACGGAATCATGTCCTTCTCGACGCTGCCGCTGAAGGTCTGGAGCTACGTCGGCACGGTCGTTTCGATGTTCGCGCTCGTCATGGCGGTTTATTTCATTCTGCAAACCATCCTGTATGGCGTCGACGTTCCCGGCTTCGCCTCGATCATCGTTTCCGTCATGTTCCTTGGCGGCATCCAGTTGCTGTCGCTCGGCGTGCTCGGCGAATACGTCGGGCGGGTCTTCGCCGAGGTGAAACGCCGGCCGCTCTATCTCGTGGGCGAGCGCATCGGCGTCGACGAGGACGAATCGCAAAGCCCGGTTCCGGCGCGTCATCGCGCGAGATTGTAGGCGCCATGTACCGCAACCTGTTTTCCGTGGCGGGATTCACCATCCTGTCGCGCCTCAGCGGCTTCCTGCGCGACGTCATGCTCGGCGCCGTGCTTGGCGCGGGGATGCTGGCGGACGCCTTCTACGTCGCGTTTCGCCTGCCCAATCATTTTCGCGCGATCTTCGGCGAGGGCGCCTTCAACGCGGCCTATGTCCCCGCCTACGCGCGCGCGCTGGAGGCGGAGGGGCCCGGCGCGGCGAAAACCTTCTCCGGGCAAATCCTGGCGCTCCTGCTCGCCAGCCAGGTTGTTCTGCTCGTCGTCGCCTGGCTGTTCATGCCGGTCATCGTGGGATTGCTGGCGCCCGGCTTCGAAACCGATCCCGCGAAATTCGCGGCGACGGTGACGCTCACCCGGATCACTTTTCCCTATCTCCTCTTCGTCACCCTGGTGACGCTGTTTTCCGGCACGCTGAACGCGCATGGAAAGTTCGCCGCCGCGGCTTTCGCGCCCGTGCTGCTCAATCTCGTGATGATCGCGGCGCTCGCCGCGGCCTTCGTTTTCCCGAACGCCGGACAAGCGGCGGCGGCGGGCGTCGCGCTCGCGGGCGCGGCGGAACTCGCGCTGGTGGTCGTCGCGGCGCGGCGCGCGGGCGTCCTCGCGCGGCTGGAGAGGCCGCGCTGGACCGCCGGAGTGCGGGGCTTTTTCACGACGCTCGCGCCGGCGGTGATCGGATCGGCGGGCGTGCAGATCGCGATTTTCGCCGACACGATCATCGCCTCGCTGCTGCCCACGGGCAGCGTTTCGGCGATCTACTACGCCGACCGCATCTATCAATTGCCGGTCGGCGTGATCGGCATCGCCGCCGGCACCGTCCTTCAGCCGGAAATGAGCCGGCGGTTCGCGGCGGGCGATCCGGGCGGGGCCCGCCACGCGCAAAACCGCACGATGGCGCTGACGCTGGCGCTCGCCGCGCCTTTTTTCGTGGCGTTCCTGACGCTCGGCGAGCCGATCATGCGCGGCGTGTTCATGCGCGGCAATTTCACCCCGGCGGCGGCCTCCGCCTCCGCCGCGGTGCTCGGCGCCTATGGTTTCGGCCTCCTCGCGGTGGTGCTGATCCGCTCCGCCGTGGCGAGCTTCCAGTCGCGCGGCGACACGAAGACTCCAATGTACATTTCCCTCTTCGCGGTCGCCTGCAACGTGGCGCTGAAAATCGCGCTGTGGAAGCCCATGGGCGCGGCGGGCCTCGCGCTCGCGACCGCCGCCGGCGCCTGGCTCAATTTCGGCCTGCTCGTCGCCCTCGCCCTGCGGCGCGGCCTGATGCGGCCGGACATGGCGCTGGCGAAGACGGGACTCGCCGTCGCGGTCGCCTCCGCCGTCATCGCCCTGATCGCGATTTTCGGCGACGCGCCGGCGCGGCGACTCGCCGAAGGCGCCGGCGTCTTCGTCAACGAGATTCACATCGGCGTTCTCTGCGCCGCCGGAGTCGTCGCCTACGGCGTCGTGCTTCTGGCGGCGCTGCGCGCGCTGGGCGTCCGCCTCGCGCGGGTCAAGCGCGCGCCGGCGATGGAGAAACCCTGACGGGGCCGCCGGCGACTCCGTCCCGCCTTCGACGCCGCCCGGATTTTGTCCAGTCTCCGCGACCCGCCATCGCCCTGAACCGAAAGTCGGCTTGCGGCGGGACACGTTTCGGACCAAAAAGCCCCCATGACACATCCCGCCGTTCACAAGACCGTCACGGGCCTGCGCGCCGCCATCGCCGGCTGGCGCGCGGCCGGCGAAAAAGTCGCGCTCGTGCCGACCATGGGCGCGCTGCACGCGGGTCATGTGTCGCTCGTCGAGATCGCCCGCCAGCACGCGCGGCGGGTCGTGGTTTCGGTTTTCGTCAACCCGACGCAATTTTCGGCGGACGAGGATTTCTCCCGCTATCCTCGCGATTTCGACCGGGATCTGGCGATGCTCGCCGAAGCCGGCGCCGACGCCGTGTTTCACCCGGACGCCGCGGAAATGTATCCGGAGGGGTTCGCGACGACGGTTTCGCTCGCCGGCCCCGCCACGGCCGGCCTCGAGGACAGGTTCCGCCCGACGCATTTCCAGGGCGTCGCCACCGTCGTCGCCAAGCTGCTGATCCAGTCGGCGCCCGACGTCGCCGTGTTCGGCGAAAAGGACTACCAGCAACTCGCGGTGATCCGCCGCATGGCGCGCGATCTCGACTTGCCGGTCGCGATCGTCGGGGCGCCGATCGTGCGCGAAAAGGACGGCCTCGCGATGTCCTCGCGCAACGTCTATCTCGACGAGCGCCAACGCAAGTTCTCGGGCACGCTCTACATGGCGATGGAATGGGCGGCGCGGCGCGTCGGCGAGGGCGACGATCCCGTCGTCGCGCTGCGCGAATCCGCCGCCTCCATTTGCGCCGACGGGTTCCAGATCGATTATATCGAACTGCGCGACGCGGCGACTCTCGCGCCCGCGGAGCCCGGCCGCCGCGAGGGGCTGCGCGTGCTCGTCGCCGCGCGCATGGGCAAGACGCGGCTCATCGACAACATCGCCGTCCCCGTCTCCGTCAAAAAGGGCTGATCCGCCATGGCCTATCTCGAGGACGCGAAACCGCTCAAGCTCGGCGACATCGCGCGGCTGCGCGCCAGCGGCGAGAAGATCGCCATGCTCACCTGTTACGACGCCAGTTTCGCGTCGATGTTCGACCGCTGCGGCGTCGACGCGATTCTCGTGGGCGATTCGCTCGGCAACGTCGTGCAGGGCCACGCGACCACCCTGCCCGTCACCGTCGAACACATGGAATATCACACGGGCTGCGTGTTCCGGGGCATGCGGCATTCGTTTCTCGTCACCGACATGCCCTTCGGCTCCTACCAGGAATCGCGCGAACAGGCGATCCGCAACGCCTCGCGCCTGCTCGCGGTCGGCGCGCAGATGGTGAAGCTCGAGGGCGGCGCCTACATGGCGGAGACCGTGCGCTTTCTCGTCGAGCGCGGAGTTCCGGTGTGCGCGCACATCGGGCTGACGCC
>CAISEY010000111.1 GCA_903884435.1 uncultured Hyphomicrobiales bacterium
CGCCGCCGGAATGAACTATGGCTCGGCGGGCGTTGGCTCGTCCACCCATCTGGGTTGCGCGCTGCTGACCAGCGTCATCGGCGTCGACATCAACCACGTGCCCTACAAGGGAACCGGTCCCGCGATGCAGGATCTGATGGCCGGTCGCATCGATTTCCTGTGCGAAATCGTCGTGACGGCGGCGGCGCAGGTTCAGGCCGACAATGTCAGGGCGATCGCGACCATGGCGCCGGATCGCTCGCCAGTGTTGCCGGACACGCCGACCACCGTGGAAAGCGGGTTCCCCGCCTTGCAAGCCGACAGCTTCACCGGGCTGTTTCTCCCGCGTGGCGCCTCGCCGGCCATTGTCGCGCGTCTCAACGCGGCGACGCGCGTGGCGATGGACGACGCCGAACTACGCGACAAGCTTGCAAGGCTGGGCGCGTCGATCGTGGGGCCGGAGCGCCGCGCGCCGGAATATCTGGCCGGTTACGTTGGCGCGGAAATCGACAAGTGGCGCAAGATCGTTGACGCCAGCGGCATCCCTCCGCAGTAGGGGTGGGCGCTTATCGATGGCAAAGCTCGTTTTCATTGCGTGACGGATGTCGCGCGTCGCTAGGTTGCGCCCGTGGCCACGCTATTTGGGGGCTTCCTTGCGCCGCCGACTGTCCGCGCTCGGCACATACATGAATTCCTGAATTGTAATTTCGGAAACGCGGTCGGCGTTCAATCGCGCGTTGACGTTCTTGCGCACATTTTCCGCGTAGGCTTTCAGGTCGATCTTTTTCGCCGTTTTGAAGTTCAGTGAATCGTCCTCGTAGATCATGCGGAAAGCCTCGTCGACGACGAAGGCGTCGGGCTCCAGTTGCGCGCCGCCGACCGGCGTGGGCGCCACCGCGAACATTAATTGAGTGACGATATAGCCATCGATGGCGCCATTCCCGATCTTCGGGATGCTGATTTCGCGCGTCTTGCGCATTTCAGCATGAAGTTCGGGGGGGGTGGGCGTCTCCGGCATTAGCGCGCGCTCGAAACGTCGAGGTCGCGACAATGGACGCGATCGTGACAACCGACGCCCAAAGCCCGATCAGCGCGATGCGCAACACTGGCTACGCTCGCCAGTCGCGCGCGCTATAAGTGCCATCCGATTGTCCCTCGAGGATGGCCCGCGCGACGATGTCGCCAACCTGTCTGGCCGCTCGCAATCGGGATTTCAATAATTCGCCATTTTTATCGAGAAGATCGACGAGATCCTGAATTTCCGCGCAAAGGCGCGGGCTGATTGTCCAGTTCGCGAGCGCCGGGCCCAGGCGCGTCAACTCGAGCAGAATTTGCTGCTTTTCAAGCGCATGATCCAGGTAGCGAACAGGCGCCGAGCGAACGATTTCCGCGTTCTCGATCGACAAAACCGCTTGCAGCCGGCGCACAAGCGCCAGCGCGACAAATTCCGGCGAGAAATCGCGATCGTCGCCTTCCATGCTGACAACGATGGTTCTCGGCTTTTCGCTCATGACCCAAGGCTCCGCGCGTCCGTGGCGGGCGATGATTGAAGCTGGCTTTGACTTGACGACGGCAGGGGGTGTGTCGCGAAAAGATGCTTGCCGATCGACACGCGTCCGGATTTCGCGATCTGGCGTCCGACTTGCTCGCTAAGAAACGAACGCCACATGTCCCCGCCGGCTCCATGGTCGAACATTCCACCACCGGATTTCGGCATCATCTGCGATACAAAGGTTCCCATGATCAGGGCTTCGAATTCAACTGCGGCTTTGTCGATTCCGCCGGGCGCGCCCATGGCCGTGGCGGAAGACGATTGCCGGGCGGCGACTGGAGCGGAGCCAACGTGTCGCGATGCGCTGATATGTGAATCGAAAGGTTCGGCCGCGGCGCCCTCGATGGTTTGCAACCGCTTCACAACCGCGGCGACCTTGTCGGGATTCGCCGCTTTCATGACATCCATCACGATATCCGATGCGCGATCAAACGCCATGCTTGCCTTCCATAACCGCCACTGATCCAGTTTCAATCGAAATCCTTGTCCGGCGCTTGCGTGGCGCGCGCGACATGCGCTTCGATGATCGATGTCAACTCCCGCCGATTCTCCACCCGATGTTCCTCGCGCGAAAGACGCTGCAGCAGGCGCTCGATGGCGGCGGCGCGCCAGACCGCCTGGCGCGCGAGCGTCGTCGCGGCGCGCAATTCGGCCTCCACGGATATCGCGCGCGTGGCGATGGTCCGCGCTCGCCTCGCGGCAAGGGCATTGCAGCCCATGCCGGACAGAATGTCTCTTTCGATCTGGCTTTCGAGCCCGTTCCATTCGTCGGCGAGGGAGCGCGAGGCGCCGTCGAGCGCGGCGACATGGGCGATGGCCATCTCACGGCGATGAATTTGCGCGCGCGCGAGACGCCGCAGGTTTGCGATACGCCGGTACATGTCAGCCGCCCGCGGTCCATCGCCCGAAGGCTACGACGAAAAGCGTCATCATTTCAAGAACGCCGCGTTCAAGAATCCAGAGCCCGCCCAGGATGACGACTGGCGCGGAGATTTGCACAACGCCGATTTGCGGGGTCAGCTTGTTGATAAGCCCCAGCGAGACGTTCACGAATATCGAATAAATGATGAATGGCGAACAGACATGGGCGGCTATGAGCATCGAATCGTTCATGGTCGCGGCGTAGCCCGCGAGAGTCGCGCCGGGATTAATGACGCCTGAAATTGGCGCGACCCGATAGGACATCGCGAGGCCGCGTAGTATTTCCAGATGCACGTCCCCCATGAACATCATGAAAATCGCGGACATCTCGATAAAGCTGGCCAATGGCGGCAGCACACCGCTCTGCTCCACGGCGACGCCGAATGGATTGCCCAGCCCTATGCCCACGGATGCCGTCGACGCGAGGAATTCGAGCGCGAGAAAAAAAACGCGACCCATGAGACCAATCGCCGCGCCGCGAATGATCTCACAGGCGGAAACACGCGCGAGCTGCGCGACATTATCGACGAGGGTCTGGAATTCGACGTCGCTACGCGCGCCGGGCCAGACAAAGAGCGCGAGGGCGATCGCGATATATAAGCGAATCTGAAAGGGGATGTAGGCGCTCGAAACACCCGGCGCGAACATGAGGCAGCCGCCAACGCGACAGAACGTCATGAAAAAAGACAAAACCGCAACGGCGGCGGAGTCGCCGACGAACAGCCGCGGCAGGTTTTCCAACGTGATCATTGCGCGATCGTGCCCAATGACCGGATTTCAAATCCTCGCGCCAGTTCAAGTTGCGATAATACTGGCAGCGTTGGAAACATCCGCTCGGTTATCATCCGAACATAGGGTCGCGCCTCGGCGGGCGACACCAACGCGAACGCATGCCCTTCGCGCATCTTCGTCTTGATGACGCTGGCGGCCTCGGTCGCGAACTGCTCAACGGTTTTCGAATCGACGTCGAATTCGAAAATATCGCCCTTGGGGTCGCGTCTGATGCCTTTTTGAAACGACTGTTCCCACTTCGCGCCAAGTCGCAATACTTTAAGAACGCCATTTTCGAGAAGATCGCCGCATATCTGCTGGGACAAGCGTAATCGAACATGCTCCGCGATTTGCTCGATACGTCGAACATGCGGCGTGATTTCGGCTATCGCCTCGAGAATAAGGTGAAGGTTTCGGATTGAAACGCGCTCGGTCAGCAGCACCTTGAGGACCGACTGAATACCCGAGTATGAAATCTGCGATGGACAAATTTCATCGATCAACCGCTTGTATTCGGGCTCCAGCCGATCGAGCAACTGGCGCGTGTCGCGATAGGACAGAAGATGCGGCAGGTTTCCCCTGATGATCTCGCTCAAATGCTTGAGCAAAACGGAAATCGCGTCGATGGTCTTGAATCCCTGTCGCTTGACCTCCAGTTGGTGGGCCTCGGAAATCAGGACCGCCGCCATGCCGAACGCTGGTTCCCTGACGTCCTCGCAGGGAACGGTTGGACGCGGTCCGTCGCCGATGATCACGAGGAGTTCGCCGATCCGGAGTTCCTGCGTCGCGACGACGGTGCCGTGTATCTTTATCTGATAGGACTTGGGCGCGATCGACAGATCATCCGTCAATTTGATATTTGGGATGATGAAGCCGAATTGCCGCGCGAAATTGCGTCGAATCTTGGCCATTCGCCCGGCGATTTCGTCGTGCGAAGGCAACAATCGGATCGTCAATTCCTTGCTGAGGCAAAGTTCGATTTCTATCGGTCGCAATTGCTCCTTCGTGGCCTCGGCGCGACCAGCGTCGCTGGACGCCTCCATCGCGCCGCCTGACTTGGTCGCGGAAGGTCCTTCGGTGATCAGCTTGCCGAGGGTCGCGCCGGAAAACGCGAGCAAGCCGCCGAGCGCGATAAATGGTGGAAAAGGGAGCCCCGGCATCAGGGCGAGCAACCCCATCAGGCCCGAGGACACGAACAGGGCCCGGGGATAACGCCCAAGTTGATCCAGAACGGCTTTTTCGGTCGAGCCGCGCGCGCCGCCCTTGGCGACGAGCAGGCCGGAAGCCAACGATATGACAAGCGCCGGGATTTGCGAGACGATTCCGTCGCCCACCGACAGCTTGGTGAATACATCGGCCGCGTTCAACGCGCTCATTTGATGGCGCGTGACGCCAATGATGACGCCGCCAAAGACGTTGACGGCGAGGATGATAAGTCCGGCGATCGCGTCCCCGCGAACGAATTTTGAGGCGCCATCCATCGATCCGAAGAACGAACTCTCCTCTTCCAATTCGCGTCGTCGTTCCCGCGCGTCCTTTTCATCGATTAATCCGGCGGAAAGGTCCGCGTCGATCGCCATTTGCTTGCCAGGCACGGAGTCGAGGGTGAAGCGCGCGCCGACTTCGGCGATACGCGTCGCTCCTTTCGTGATGACGACGAAATTGATCGTGACGAGAATGAGGAACACGATGATTCCGATCACGAAATCACCGCCCATGATGAGGTTGGCGAAGCCGGCGATGATGTGTCCCGCGGCGTCGCCGCCTTGCGCGCCGCGCGACAGGATCAACCGTGTCGTGGCGATATTGAGCGCGAGGCGCAGAATTGTCGCGACGAGCAGCACGGTCGGGAAAGCCGAGAATTCAAGCGGTTTCTGGATCCAGAGGGCGACCATCAGGATGACGACGGACAGCGCGATTGAAAACGCCAGGCCAAAATCGATCAGAAATGCGGGAACGGGCAGAAAGAACGCGCACAAAATAAGCACGATCAGGCTGGCGAAGGCCACGTCCGACCCGCCCTCGCGAGTTTCCGAACTGTTTAAGGGCGACGTTGCGTTCAACAAGGGAATGTCCAGGCGTTTGAGCGCGCGAGCCAGGGGCCCGGAAGCTCGCTATTTCGGGAAACCAGTCTCGATGCGCCCGTACACATTTTCCGTGAAAACCTGGAACCTGTTGCCAATGTAAGTCGAGGAAAACGCGATGATGATCCCAACCACGACCATTTTCGGAACAAATGTCAGTGTCGCTTCCTGAATCTGCGTCAACGCTTGCAGAAGCGCGACGACAAGGCCCATGACCATCGCGGCGGCGACGGGCGGACCGGCGCAGGCCAACATGGTGTTGGCGGCGAAGACAATGATATCCAGCGCGTCGGTTTCATTCATGAGGCGGAAATGGTGACGCCGTTGCCGAGCGCGACGGTTGACCCGTCGACAAGCGTTGCCGTCCCGCCCGTCGAGTCGACGGTGACGGACTGGACGATTCCCGACGTCGCGCCGTCAGATGATGTGATTGTCTTGCCAATCAATTGTTCGGCCTGATTAAGCGAATTCGTGGTAAGCAGCGAGGATAGCGTGGCGTTCGTTTGAACGGCCTGCCCGACACCCGATATCGTCGCGAGTTGCGAAACCATCTGCGTTGCGTCCATGGGCTTGGTGGGATCCTGATTCTTGAGTTCGGTTACAAGCATCGTCAGGAATGAATTATAGTCGAGGGTCGAACTCGCGACGGCTGGCGCCGCGGTGGCTGTCGTGGAAGTCGAGGCCGCGGTGGCGGCGGCGTTCGCATTGATCATCATGCCGGAATCCTTTCAAGCGGCGCTTTGGCCGGCGATGCGCGCGGGCGGGAACATGAGTTCCCGTTCGTGTTCGAAACGTTGTCGCAACAGCTTCATGGCCTCGAGCGCGCCGCCGGTGACGACAAGTTCATCGACGTGTTTGAGGGTGGATACGATTCCAATGTCGTCGAACGACGCGATGGCGTCCGCGATCAGCTGGCGCGCCAGCCGGGCGACGGCAATGTCGCCCCGAGGCTCCATCATTATTGTCTGGATCACGAAATAGATTTGGCGCAGCGGCGTTGTCGCCTGGTCGGCTTGCAAGACATGACTTCCAAGGAGGAATGTCATGTCGTTGAGGAGTTCAAGCGTCACCTTTCGATCGACGCGGATGACCCCGCCGTTGATATAGATCTTGTCGCCGGCTCGAAGTGAAATATTCATGCGCGATCTACTTCAGGCCGTCGCGGATGATCGTATTAATCTCGATGATCGCGCCAAGA
>CAISEY010000112.1 GCA_903884435.1 uncultured Hyphomicrobiales bacterium
ATCGAGACCCTGCGCGCCCTGGAAGAGGCGCTGGCGGATTTCGCCGGCTGCGCCGTCATCATCTCCCATGACCGCTTCTTCCTCGACCGCATCGCGACCCACATGCTCGCCTTCGAGGGCGACAGCCACGTCGAATGGTTCGAGGGCAATTTCCAGGAATACGAGGAAGACAAGAAGCGCCGCCTCGGCGTCCAGGAACTCATCCCGCACAGGATGAAGTACAAGAAGTTTTCGAGGTAGCTCGCGGACGACGCGCGCCTGCGCGCCACGGAGCGCGAGCGAAGTCATCGGAACTCTACGTCCGGCGTGAATTTCCACGCCGGGCGACCGCGAAATCTCACCCCACCTTCTCGCTCAGCCACATCTTGATCAGCGATTGATAGGGCACGTCGCGCTTGTTGGCCGCTATCTTGATCTGTTCCAGCAGACCGACCGGAAGCCGCAGGGAAATCGCCGTCGTGCCCGGTTTGAGGTTTGGCAGGCGGACGCGCGTAGCCTTGCTCCAGTCGAGATGGCGCGTCGAATCCTCTCGCTCCCAATAGGCGCGCTCTTCGGCCTCGCTGGCGAAGGATGGAACCGGCTCAAGCCTCCTTTTCATAAATTTCCCTTTCCTTGCGATGCATGTCGCGCGCGGAGATCACGCGGATCAACGTGTTATCGCGCCGAAGCGTGAAGGTGACGTGCAGCCGGCGGCCCGTTCCGGTTTTCCCGAGAGCGTGAAATCGCGGCTCGACCACGCTGTGCTTCGCGTCCTCGATCAGCAGGAGCGGATCGTTGAAAAACACCTGCTCGGCTTCGCCCTGGCCGACGCCGTGACTGTCCGCGTTCTTGCGTTCATTTCCGGCGTCCCAGTCGAAACCGGCCACGCCCTCGAGATCAATCATTTTAGTATATTATGATAATATACAATTCCGTCAAGCAACGTCCAGGCCCCCGCCGTTGCTCTCCCCGCCGCGTCGCCGCCCGGGACTGGATCGCGGGTCGGCTTCGCGCTAGTCTCCCCGCGCGCCTTTTCGAAACCGCCGACAGGCGAAGGGAAGATTCAGATGAACATTCACAACCCCACCGAGGCCCGCCGCGAGAGCGTCCACGCCTCGACGAAACAGTTTCACCCGGAGGAATACGCCGGCTCCTCGCCGATCAAGGTCAACAAGCTGGGCCACTTCGTCTACGAGGTGAGCGACATCGAGCGCAGCGTGAAGTTCTGGACGGAGGTCATGGGCCTCGTCGAGACCGACCGCAACGCCCATGGAATGGTGTTTTTCCGCTGCGGCGCCGATCATCACGCCATCGGCCTCAAGCCCATGAAGAAGGGCAAGACCCCGAAGCGCGACATGGGCGCCGGATTGCAGATGGAGCACCTCGCCTTCGAGGTCGCCGACGTGGAAATGCTGAAAAAGGCGAAGGCCTTCCTCCGGGAGAACGGCATCCCCGTGACCTTCGAGGGCCGCAAGGGCGCCGGCTGCAACATCAGCATCAACTTCCTCGATCCCGACGGATACGAGTTCGAAATCTACTGCGACATGGACCAGATCGGCCCCGACGGGCGCCTTCGTCCGCCGTCCCTGTTCAAGCCGAAGAACCCGCTGGAAGAAGCCATCGAAGACCCGGTTCAGAAGACCTGGTGATCCACGCGACCGGCGCCCCGCGGCGCCGGTCGGCCTCCTACGGCTCGATCATCTTGCGCAGCCGGTCGATCACCGGCTGCGGCACCTCGTCGATCTCCCGTATGATTTTGGCGATTTCGGCGCCGCCGAGCGGATCGACGTCGATGCCAAACTTCTTCGCCTCCGCGATCATCGCCGGATCCTTCATCGCCGCGTCGAACGCGTCCTGCAAGGCCTTCACCCGGTCGGCGGGAACGCCCGGCGGCAACACCAGCGGATAGGTCGTCCGGAACTTCGATCCATAGACGCGCAGCATCAGTTTCGCCTCGTCGCCCTGCGCGAGTTCGATCGCCGTCGGCACGTCCTCCAGCCCCTTGATGCGCCCGGCGCCGAAATGCATGACGATGCGCGCCTTCTTCTCGCGCACCCAGTCGGGCTTGCCGAGGAAGCTCGACAGCAGCACGCTCGCGCCCTGCAACTCGCCCTGCTCCATCGCGAGGAAAATGTCGGTCACGCCCTTGTAGCCGGTGATGATCCTGAACTTCGTTCCCGTCAGCTGGTTCAGCAGCAGCGGCATGATGTTGGAATCCGTGCCCGGCGACGTGGTGCCAAAGATGGCTTCCCGCTCCTGAAAATCCTTCAGCGAATGAAACGGCGCGTCCTTCCACACGACGATGGATTGCGGCTGTTGCGCCGGCGTGCCGATCCAGCTCATTTTCGACAGGTCGAACTGCACCGAACCGCCCTCGCGCGACAGCGCCTTGAGGCGCGGCTCCAGCACGATGCCGCTGAGCGGCGCGCCGAACACGGTGCCGTCGCGCGCCGCCCGATTGTAGAGATGGTTCATCATCGGCAGGCCCGCGGCGCCCGGCATGTTCTCGACGACGACCGCCGGGTTGCCCGGAATGAATCGCCCGATATGCGCGGCGACCGCGCGGCCCGCGAAATCGTAGGCCGCGCCCGCCGCCGTGCCGACGACGAGATGCAGCGTCTTGCCCTTGAAGAACTCCGCCGGCGTTTGCGCGGCGGCGGGGAGGGCGAGCGCGGCCAGTGTCGCCGCGCAAAGAGACAGAAAATTTCGCCGCGACATGCGCGCGCTCCGAAAAAAGCGCCGCCGCGCGGGGGCGGCGGCGCGTTGAAAGCTGGCCCGGAAAATCAGACCTTCGCGTATTTGCCGCCCGTCTGGTTGGCGATGGGGTCGAGCCCCTTGTTCTCGCGCTCGAGCCGCGTCTCGCGCGCCCAGGTGCGCTTCAGATCGTCCCTGACCGAAATCTTCAGGCGGCCAAGCCCGCCCTCGACCTCGAGTTCGATCTGGTCGCCATCCTGGAAGGAATGCAGCCCGCGATGGTTCGTGCCGAGCGCGATGATGTCGCCGGGCGCGAGCGTGTGGATGGACGACACGAACTCGACGCAACGGTCGATTTTATGCGCCATGTCGCTCGTGTTGTAGTTCTGCTTGAGAACGCCGTTGTTCCACAGGCGAACTTGCAGGTTCTGCGGATCCGGAATTTCGTCGGCGGTGACGATCCACGGCCCGATCGGCGCGAACGTGTCGCGCGATTTCATCTGGTAGAAACTCTGCGCCGCCGGCTGCACGCCGCGCGCCGAACCGTCGATGAAATTGATGTAGCCGAAAATATACTGTTTCGCGTCCGCCGCCTTCACGTTGGTCGCGCGCTTGCCGATGACGAGCGCGATCTCCGCTTCGCCCTCGAACACGGTCGAGGGAATGTCCGGCAGCACCATCTGCTCGCCGGGCCCGATGATCGACATCGGCGACTTCATGAACGTGTTGATCGGCGCCGGCTCCTTGCGGGTGCCGTCTTCCATGTAGTTCACCGCCATGCACGCGATGTTCTGCGGGCGCGGCAACGGCGCGCGCAGCTTGACCGAAGACAGCGCGACGCCCGCCTCCTTCGCGACGGCGTCGGCGAAGGGGCCCTTGAAGCTCGTCCAGTTCTCGATCACCGAGGCGATGAGGTCGTGCGGCGCGACAGCGGCGCCCTTCGAGGCGATCGCGGTCACGTCGACGACATGATCGGCGCCTTTCAGCACGCCAAGACGCCAGTCGTTGAAGAAGGTAATTTTCATCGTATCGCTTCCTTTGGTTGATGGCTTGAAATCAGGAAATTCGCGCGGCGACCCGCGCCGACCATTCGCCCATCGGACAATGCGTCGGATCGCTCGCCACCATGGCGGCGCACTCGGCGCGCAGAACGGCGGCGGGTTTCGTCGGGTCGAACGTCTGGCCGAAGGGTTGGCCCACGTACCAGTCCGTGGGCGTGTAGATTTCGATCCTGTTGCCTTCCGGATCGAAAAAATACAGGCTCCATGCGTTGCCATGGCAACGCGGATCGATGTTCTCGATGCCGAGATCGATCAGACGGCGGTGCCAGGTTCGCACCTCGTCGAGCCCCGCGACGCGGAACGAGATCTGGTTGATGGTCGTCGGCCCGTCGGCCCGTCCCGTCGCCAGCGCGATCTGGTGATGTTCGTCGGGGTTCCGGCTCATGAAGGCCATGGTCGGCGAACCCGGACGGGTCGACACGCCCGTGTCCGTCACGACGAAGCCGAAGACGCGCGTGTAGAAAGCGACCATCTTCTCGAGGTCGCGGCAATAATAGCCAACATGCGCCAGTTGCGCTTCGGGAAACGCGGACATTTTTCCTCCGGACACGGACGGCGCCATACTGGTCGCGAAGGTTCGCGCCGTCAATCCACGCGGGCGCGCGGCGCGCGCGACAAACGCGCCTGGACGCGACGCCAGCGTCTTCGATTGCCTGTACACGACGCCGTTATCGCGTCGCCGGCTGTCGCTCCGGTTCGTTCGCGAGGCCGCGAACTCAGACGATCTTCACCGACATGTCCGGCAATTTCTCGATCTTGCAGAGGATGACGTCGCCCTTGACCACGGGACCGACGTTCTCCGGCGTGCCGGAGTAGATGATGTCGCCGGGGAAAAGCTCGTTGGCCTCGGACAATTTCGAAATCTGTTCGGCCACGCTCCAGAGCATGTAGGAGAGATCGGCCTTCTGCTTCACCTGTCCGTTCACCTCGAGCGTGATGGCGCCCTTCGTGAAATGCCCCACCTTTTCGACGGGATGAAGCGGCCCCAACGGGGCGGACTTGTCGAAGCTCTTGCCGATCTCCCAGGGCTTTTTCTCGTTGCCCATGGCCTGTTGCAGGTCGCGCCGGGTCATGTCGAGGCCGACGGCGTAACCGAACACGTGGTCGAGCGCCTTGTCGATGGGGATATTGCGCCCGCCCGATTTCAGCGCGGCGACCAGTTCGACCTCGTAATGATAATTTTTCGTCAGCGAGGGATAGGGATGATCCGCCACCTCGCCGATTTTCACGTTCTGCACGGCGTCGGTCGGCTTCTGGAAAAAGAACGGCGGCTCGCGGTTCGGATCCGAGCCCATTTCGCGCGAATGGGCGGCGTAGTTGCGCCCGATGCAGTAAATGCGTCGCACGGCGAAAACGTCGGTGGTTCCCACGATTGGAATCGTCGTCCGCGCCGCCTCGAACAGGACTTTCGGCCCGGCCTGCGCCCCGGCGGAGCCACCCGCCAGCGTGACGCCGGCGCCGGCGGCGGCGGCTGTCCTGATCAGGTCGCGTCTCGTGCGTTTCATGTTACTCTCCCCTCCGGAAAATCAGCGGCAGAATGTACCAGAACGGAAAAACAATCAAAGTTTCTCCCGGATGGCTCGCCTCTGGCCACGGTAAAACGGGAGAACGTCCTGCGTAGTCTCTTCATCGCCCCGGTCCTCGCGGCCCTCGCCTCCCCCGCCCTGGCCGACGACCTTCGCGTCATCGGCACGGGCGCGGTGCAACATTCGGTTCTCGCGCTCGCCCGGGCCTTCGAGGACTCCTCGGGCCATGAAATCGTCGCGACCTTCGGCACCGCCGGCGCCGTGAGCGCGAAATTCGACGCGGGCGAAAGCGCCGACGTGCTGATTTCGAGCGCGGGCGGCGTGAAGGACATCGCCGCGAAGGGCAAGCTCGCGGGCGAGGCGGTTCCCGTGGGCAAGGTGCGGATCGGCATCGGCGTCTGCAAGGGCGGCGCGAAGCCCGACACGTCCACGCCGGAGAAGCTCAAGGCGACCCTTCTCGCCGCGCCCTCTTTCGCTTATGGCGATCCCGCGAGCGGCGCCACCACGGGAATCCATTTCGCGAAGGTGATCGCGGACCTTGGAATCGCCGATCAGGTGAAGGGCAAGGCCCTGCCGCGCGATGGCGGGCTCAACGTGATGAAGGAAGTCGCCGATGGCAAGGCCGCGTTCGGCGTGACGCAAACCAGCGAAATTATAGCGATCCCCGGTTGCGAGATCGCCGGCTATTTGCCCGACTCCCTGCAACTCGTGACGACCTACGCGGCCTCGCTGACGAAGGACGCGAAAACGCCAGCCGCGAAAGCCTTCGTCGAATTTCTCGTCGGCCCTCGGGGCGCGGAGATTTTCAGGAAGGAAGGGTTCGAGCCCGCGAAATAATCGCGCACGCCTATTTGATCTTCTTCTTCATCCATCCATGCAGGAAGGCGGCGATCTCGAGATTGTTTTTCTCGATCATCATCATGTGCGCGTTGCCCTTGATGCCCTTGTCCCCGAGGTTGACGAACTCGGCGGGAACGCCGGCCTGTCGCAGGTACTTCACCATGCAATGATCCGATTCCGCGTGATAGGAAGCGGGCGCCGCGACGACGAGGACGGGCTTGCCCGCGAGATTTGGCAGCGTGCGCGCCAGCTCCTTCTGTAAGGCGCAGGCGATGAGACCCGGCGCGTCGGGCGTCTCCTGCACGAAGGTCGGCAAGTCCTTCGCCGGGTCCGCGACCGGCGGATCGTAGGCGAGCGGAATGTCCGTCGGCCCCCAGGGCCGCGGCGGGCCGCCGGCGAATTTCGAGGGCAGGAAGGGCGGTCCCGCCGGCTCCAGCGCGACGATCCCCTTGACGAGTTTGGGCCGCGCGTCGGCGATGATCCAGCCGAAGGCGCCCGACTGCGAATGCGTGACGAGAATGGAAGGTCCAATCTTGTCGAGCAGCGCCGAGAAAGCATCGCGAACGAGGGTCTGCGTCTCGACCGACGAGGCCAGCGATTCCACCTGCGTCGCGTAAAACGCGTCGAACACGGGATCGCCCGCCTTGCCCTTGCCGGGCCCCTCGCCCGGCCATTGCGTGTGCTTGCGCGACGTGGACCAGAGATCGTGTTCCTCGGTGGCGGTGAACTGCTTTTCGATCGCCCCCGTCGTGAACATGCGCAGGGCGCCGTTGACGTTGGGGTGCCACGGCGAACGGCCGCGCGCCGGCTGGTCGACCATGTAGACGACGTAGCCCTGTTCGACGAAGTAGTGCGCCCAGCCCTTGCGTCCGTCCGGCGTCTGCATCCAGTTCGTCGCGGTCTGCGCGGCGCCGTGAATCAGCACCAGCGGCCAGGGCTGGCGCACCTTCTTTGGCACGAGCGCCTCGACATACATCTGCCCCGCCATGACGCGGTTTTCGCCCTCGCCGACGTATTTGCCGCCGACGTAAAAAAATCCCGTGCGGCCAAGCGCCTTGACCTCGAAGGTCGGCGGCAGGTTTTTCACCGCCGGCAATTCGGCGGCGAAGCTCGCGCGCGGCAAAAGCGCCGCCGCGGCGGCGATCAGGGCGGTGAGGCGATACATGCAGGTCTCCTTGGGCGTGGGAATTCAGCGCACGCCGCCGGCGTTCGTCACCGGGCCGGTGAGCGCCTCGAATTTCTTGCGAAGGCCCGCGAGCAGCGTCTCGTTGGTGACGAAGTCCCGATAGCCGTTGGCGATGTTGTAGCTCGCGAGCGGCTTCAGGCCCGCGGGCGGCGGCACGTCGTTGCGCGGCGAGAAAAACCCCGAGCGTTGTTGCTGCTCCTTCGCCAGCAGCCAGGTGAGATACAGCCGCGCGGCGTTGGGGTGCGGCGCGCCGCCGAATATGCCGGCGGTGACGAAAAACACCGGCGTCGGATCGCTTTCCGAAAAGGCGAAGTCGATCGGCTGCCCGGCGCGTTTCAGCCCGCCAAGCGTCGAAACCGTGGCGTCGAACGTCGCCAGCGCCGTCCCCGCCGCGACGGCGCGCGCGACGCCGAGATGGCCCTGGATGAATTGCGGCTGCTGCGCCATGTAGCGCGTGGCGAAATCATCGCCATGCTTCCGCATGAGCGTGTGAAACAGGTAGAGCGTCGCGTCGTCGTCGTGGGGATAGGCCGTGATCAGCTTGCCCCGGAAGCGCGGGGCGAGGAAATCCAGCGCGGATTTTGGAACGTCGGCGGCGGCGATCTCCTTCGTGTTGTAGGCGTAGGAAATCGTGCTCACGTAGAGCGCGACAAAGGCGCCGTCCGCGTCGCGGAAATTCGGATCGAGCGTCTCGAAACCCTCCGGCCTGAACGCGGCGAGAATGCCGTCCTTCTTCCATTTGACGAAATCCTGGACGGTCTGGAAAACCGCCATGTCCGCCTCGAAGGCTTTCGCCTTCGCCTGCGCCTCGATTTTCGCGTTGAGCTCGTTGCTGTAGCCGCCGGTGATCGCGACCTTGAGCTCCGGAAACTGCTTTTCGAAATCGCGGGCCAGGCCCTCGTAATTCTGCGCCGGCCCCGCGCCATAGAGATGCAGCGTCTTCTCCGCCTTCGCCTTCTCGTAAAGTTCGGACATCGTTTCCGCGCGCGCCGCGCCCGCGAGCCCGCAGGCGAGCCCCGCCGCGAAAATCCGACCCGTCATTCCCGCCATGAACGCCTCCCCTTTGGGCAGGATCATCCTCCAGTTTGGCCACGGCGTACAGACCGCCGCCAGTGCCCGCTTTTGCGCGGGAACCCCGGACGATTGCCTGTTTTTTCAACGCGAAACCGTGTCGCCGATCTTTTGCCCTTTAATTAAGCAGTCAAGCGAGACAAACGCGGACTCGGACAGGGGAAAGCCCCTGGCATGGCGGTTGCTTCGCGAAAGCCGCAACCAACCCGGACGTATCCGATGATGAGGCATACCGACTTCGTTCGCCCGCGCCGGGCCTTGCCCGCCGGGCGCTGAGATCCGTCATGGCGATTCGTGCAAGGCAACGACTGCTTCTCGTCGGCAACGGCATGGCGGGGATGCGCGTCATCGACGAAACGCTCTCCGGCGGTCGCGATCTCTTCGACATCGCGGTGATCGGCGCCGAGCCGCACCCCAATTACAACCGGGTCATGCTCTCGTCCGTCCTCGCCGGCGAGAAGGATCTCGCCGACATTATCCTGCATTCGCGCGACTGGTACGGGGCCAACGGAATCGCGTTGCGCACCGGCGACCCCGTCGCGAACATCGACGCCCGCCGGCGGATCGCGACGACCGCCTCCGGCCACGCGGAGCCCTACGACAAACTGGTTCTGGCGACGGGCTCGCGGCCCTTCGTCCCGCCGATCGCCGGTCTCGACCTGCCCGGCGTCTGCGCCTTCCGCAACATCGCCGATCTCGACCTCATGCGCGCCGCCAGCCGGGACGGCGGACACGCAATCGTCGTGGGCGGCGGCCTGCTCGGCCTCGAGGCCGCGTTCGGGCTGATGAAGCGCGGCATGAAGGTGACGGTGCTCCATCTCATGCAGACGCTGATGGAGCGCCAGCTCGACGAGGCCGCCGGGCTGCTGCTGCGGCAGGCGCTGGAGAGCCGCGGCGTCGCCGTCGTCACGAAGGCTCACACCGAGGCCATCGTTGGCGAGACGCGCGTCGAGGCGGTGCGCCTCGCGGACGGGCGCGAACTTCCGGCCGATCTCGTCGTCTTCGCCGTGGGCGTGCGGCCCAACATCGACCTCGCCCGCGCCGCCGGGCTCGACATCAATCGCGGGATCGTCGTCGATGATTTCATGCAGACGAGCGATCCCGACATTTTCGCCGTTGGCGAATGCGTCGAACATCGCGGCCAGGTCTTTGGCCTCGTCGCTCCCCTGTGGGAGCAGGCGCGCGTCTGCGCGTCGGTGCTCCGCGGCCAGACGCCCGGCGCCTACGCGCCGCCCTCGCCGGCGACGAGCCTGAAAATCACCGGCGTCGATGTCTTCTCCGCCGGCGTGCTCGCCGCGCGCGACGACGGCGACGAGGAAATCACCCTGCGCGACGCGGGCCAGCGACTCTACAAAAAACTCGTCCTGCGCGACGGCAGGCTGGCGGGCGCCATTCTCTACGGCGAAATATCCGACGGGCCTTGGTTCGCCGAACTCATCGAATCCGGACGCGAGGTGACGCCTATGCGCGACACGCTGATTTTCGGACGCGCGCTCCACGCGACAACGCCGGAGCCAGCGCATGTTTGACGCGCCGGGCAACGCGCTCACCCGCACCACCTGTCCCTATTGCGGCGTCGGCTGCGGCGTTCTGGCCAACGCGGCGGGCGAGGCGCGCGGCGACCCCGATCATCCCGCCAATCTCGGGCGACTGTGCTCGAAGGGCTCGGCGCTCGGCGAAACCCTCGACGATTCCCGCCGCCTGACGCATCCCGAAATCAACGGACGCCGCGCTGACTGGAACGGGGCGCTCGATCTCGCCGCCGCGAAGTTTTCCGCCGCCATCGCGAAACACGGCCCCGATTCCGTCGCGATCTACGCCTCGGGACAATTCCTCACCGAGGATTACTACGTCGCCAACAAGCTGATGAAGGGCTTCTTCGGCGCCGCCAACATCGACACCAATTCGCGCCTCTGCATGGCCTCCTCGGTCGCCGGACACGTCCGCGCCTTTGGCGAGGACGTCGTGCCGGGCTGTTACGAGGACATCGACGAGGCCGATCTCGTCGTGCTCGTCGGGGCCAATTCCGCCTGGTGCCACCCGGTTCTCTATCGCCGCCTCGCCGCGGCGCGCGCCGCGCGCGGAACCCGCGTCGTCGTGATCGATC
>CAISEY010000113.1 GCA_903884435.1 uncultured Hyphomicrobiales bacterium
AGTTTCTCAAAGATGGTGAGAATTACAGATGCCGTTAATGCGATAGCAAAAAGGGGAATCGCGAGTGACTCACCGATCTTGCCTGCGACCTCTGGCGACCCAGAAAGGATACCGAGGACTGCTAGAGGAACAAACCAAAACAAAATTGCCCAAACGACCCCAAAAAGAACCGCTTTAGATGTAGTCGCTCTTTTTGGCTTTCCACCAGCGACGTAAGATGGCTGTTCGTCGCTCATTTTCTTATCCCCATCTTCCTTAATAAAACACATGATCAAATGCTACAGCCCGCGCTGATGGCAAACAAGCAAACTGGATTTGCTAATTCGATAGACTTGTTCGTTTTGCGAATTGAACATTTATGTTCGTCGATGTTGGGCTGCAACGCAGATGTGCTTTGGGAAATCGAGAGGGTCAGCAGATCGCTGTTCCGCTTTAAGAGCCCGTTGTCTCGCGAAATCCTGCTGTTCCTCACCAGACACGGCGGCGCTTGCGAACTCCGTGATCTGTTCAAGGGTCTGCAAGCAACGACAATTGCCGCAAGGCAGCACATTCAGGCATTGGAATTGGATGGCTATGTGGAATTGACCATCCATCCACTGAGCAAGCGATGCAAGAACATCTGCCTGACAGCCAAGAGCCAGAAACTGCTGGAGCAGTATGAGCGAGAATGCCACCGAGTACTCTCAGAATGGCGTCCGCCAAAGGCTGTCGATTGATAACATCATCGTTACATTCGCAGCAATAACGAATATTACCTGTTCTGCAGGCAGTAGTTGCCACTGGTGCTGAACCCAGAAGGACATGACCCCACACGGTGGATAGCAGGCTTGGCACCCTCGTTCATCAAGCAGTAGTTGCCACTGCTGCTGTAGCCGCTGGGGCATGAGCCATTGCGTTCTATAGCAGGCTTGGCGCTGGATGAGGGCACGCAGTAGTTGCTGCTGGTGCTGTAGCCACTTGGGCACGAGCCATCACGGAGGATTGCTTGCTGGGCATTTGCTGACGAGGCTGCAGCCAATACAAGCAGAGCGAGGACTACCAGACGCATACATGCCTCCCCCAACCAGTTCGCCAATCTGACGATTGTTCATCGGAGAACAAGGGCGAGCAAGTGGATTGTCGTGTCTCACGACATTTCCAACTCACCAACTCTCCAAGCCAACATCACCTTAAGAATAAAATCCCCTACGCTGCGAAAATCGTTTTGCAGACATTCCGCAGAGTGCTTTTACGCTCGTTTCCGCATCGTGTTTTCAGTCTTCGTTCTCAATGGGATATATTATTTCCTAAATTTTAAGATATAATTCCTACCTCTGTTCACACGGGTGGGGTCGCAGGTTCGATCCCTGCATCGCCCACCATTGATTCATCCGTCATGCGATTCCGCCATCGCCGTGTCCGACGCTCGCGCGTTGACCGCCAAAATCGCCGCGCGCGGGCTCGCGACTCAAAGGGACGCGCCCCCGGGCCAGAGCTGGCCCTTGCGTTCCATGGGCGCGGCCGCACCGGCCGCGCGAAATCCCTCGCGGGGCCCCTGACCGACCTCGCGCCTTCTCAACGCGCCGGCGCGTGGTCCGGATCTGGCGCCGCGGCCGGCTCCGGAAGCGACTTCACGTAAGCGTAGATGTCCGAAACCTCGCCGTCGCTCAGGGCCGTGGCGGGAATCGGGATCATCTGGTTCGCGGGCTGCCGCACCTGCCGGAGGAAGGCGTCGAGCGCGAGGCTGGTCCTCGCGATTTTGGGCCCCGTCGTCGGATTGCCCTGGGCGGCGGGTCCGTGACAGGGCGAACACGTCTTTTCGAAGTTGGCTTTCCCGCTGGCCGGAGGCGCGACCGCCGCGACAGCGGTCGCCGGTTGCGGCGTCGCGGCGGCGGCTGGCGCCGCCTCGACAACCGCCGGCGGGGGCGGCGGGGGCGGAAATTCCGCGATGGAGCGTCCGTTCGGGCCTCCCTTCAGCGAGAAGGCCCAGACGGCGTCGCTGTTGAACGAGGTCGTCTGGATGGAGACGCCGCCGGAGGCGATCGCGACATATTGCACCCCGTCGATCTCGTAAGTGATGGCGGGCGCGTCCGCGCCGGCGCCGGTCTGGAACTCCCAGAGCAGTTTGCCGTCGCGCGCGTTGTAGGCCTGAAACTTGCCGTCTGGCTCGCCGTGGAACAGCACGTCGCTCGCCGTCGTCAGGGCGCCAGAGCCCTGTCCGATGGAATAGGGCCGCCGTTGCTGCCAGACGATCTTGTTGGTGCGGGAATCGACGGCGGTCAGCGTGCCGCCGTATTTCGCGCCGACCGCGGGGCCGACGGTCTTGCCGGTGCCGCGAAGGATGCGGCTTTGCGGCCGGTCGGCGGCGGCGACGTAGAAATAGCCTGTGCGCGGGCTGAACGACATGGGCGACCAGTTGGGCCCGCCGTTGCCGCCGGGCGACATGAGCAGCGGCTGATCGTAGATCACGCCAAAAATGCATTTCGTGGTCCAGCCGGCGAGCGGCTGGGGACATTGCGGCATCACGGCGTCGCCGCGCGGATGCGGCTGGGTCGGCGCGGAGGCGACGCGCGGATCGACTTCCACCGGCTTCTCGTCGATGCCGACGAGCGGCTTGCCGGTGGCGCGGTCGAGAATGTAGATCCAGCCGGTCTTGCAGGCTTCGGCGACGCCCTTGCGCTTCACGCCGTCGTAGATCTGGTCGAACAGCACGACGGCGCTGGGGCAATCGAAGTCCCAGAGGTCGTGATGCACCATCTGGTAGTGCCACTTGTATTTGCCATCGAGAGTGAGAGCGACCATCGACGAACTGAAGAGATTGTCGCCGGGCCGGTCGACGCCCATGCCGCCGGCCTCGGGGCCGGGATTGCCCGTCGAGAAATAGATCAGACCAAGCTCCGGATCGATGGCGGGCGTTTGCCAGACGTTGGCGCCGCCTTCCTTCCAGGCTTTCGCGCGTTTGGGATCGGGGTCGTTCGGCGAAGGCCAGGTGTCCGAGCCGAACTCGCCGGGCGCCGGAACCGTGTACCAGCGCCAGGTCTCCTTGCCGCTTTTGGCGTCGAGCGCCGCGACGAAGCCGCGCGCGGACCGGTCGCCGCCGGAAATGCCGGTGTAGAGCACGCCGTTGTAAAACAGCGGCGCCGAGGTGATGGTGTAGCCATCCTGCCAGCGGGCGATTTGCGTGCGCCAGACTTCCTTGCCGGTCTTGATGTCCAGCGCCGCCATCGCGCCGTTCAGCATGCCGAGGTAGACCCGGCCATCGCCGATGGCGACGCCGCGATTGTCCCAGCCGCAGCAGACGGTGTTGATGTTCTGCTCGATCTTCGAGCGCCATTCCCAGATCAGCGCGCCGGTCTTGCCGTCGAGCGCGAACACGTCGTCGTTGCCGGTGACGATGTAGAGCACGCCGTCCTTCACGACGGGCGCGGCTTCGAAGGAATATTTCGCGCCAAGGCCGGAGCCCAGATGCGTGACCCAGGCGCCCTTGAGGTTCTTGACGTTGTTAGGGGTGATCTGCGTCAGCGTCGAATAGCGGGAGTTGCCGGCGTCGCCGCCGTTCGTTGGCCAGTCCTTGCCCGCGTGCTGGCGAAGATCGGGCTCCTTGCCGCGCGTTTGCGCGAGCGCGGGAAGCGCGGCGAGGCCACAGGCGAGCAGAATGGCGCTGAGCCAGTAACGAGACGACGGCATGATTTCCCCCGCGAAAACGATTGGACCGATGATGGCACAATCGCGCCGCGAAGCAAGGAGGCGAGTCCGTCTCCGGCGATCAGGGAACGCCCGGCTTCTTCCCCGCCGCGGGCACGGGCAGCCCCGCGATCTTCAATTGCACCGAACCCAGCGTGTTTCGCGTGGTGAAGAACAGCGTTTTCCAGTCATCGCCGCCAAAGCAGCAATTGCTCGTCATGGTTTGTCCATGGACGACGCGGCCGAGTTTCTTGCCCTCCGGCGAGAGGATGTAGAGACCGCCCGCGCCGCCGCAATAGACGTTGCCGGCGACATCGACCTTCATTCCGTCGGGTGCGCCGGGCCCGCCCCCCGAGAGATCGGCGAAGACCTTTCCCGTCCCCGTGGAGAGCGTGCCGTTCGGCAGCAGTTCGAACGACCGGATGTGCATGCGGCGCGTGTCGTTGATGTAAACGAGCTTCTCGTCCGGCGAGAAACAGATGCCATTGGGAAACAGGAAATCGCTCGCCAGCAGGCTGACCGTGCCGAGGTCGGGCGACACGCGATAGACCCCGATCATGTTGAGATCCCACATTTCCGGAGGGTTCACCCAGGTCCACGGATCTGTGATGTAGATCGAGCCGTCCGATTTCACGACAACGTCGTTGGGCCTGTTCAGGCGCTTGCCCTGCCAGTTGTTGAGGATCACGGTTTGCGAACCGTCGGGCTCGGTGCGCGTGACGCGGCGCGAATCGTGTTCGGCGACGACGAGACGCCCCTGCAGGTCGCGCGTCAGTCCGTTGGCCCGGTTGGATGGATCGCGAAAGACGCTCATGCCCTGGCCGGGCGTGTATTTCATGATCCTGCTGTTGTGAATGTCGGAGAACAGCAGATGGCCGCCTTCCTTGATCCACACCGGCCCTTCCGCCGGGCCGAGCGGACCGCCGAACGTGTTGCCGAGCTCCTTCACCGGCTGGTCGGTCGAGAGAATCGCGTCGAGTTCCGGCGCGAATTTCTCGATGCGCGGCGCCGCCGGAGCCTGCGCGAAGGCGCGTGGCGCGATGGCGAGGCTCGCGGCCGGGCCGGCGATCATGGCGCGTCGTGAAATCTGTCCGGTCCGTGGCATCAGGCGATTCTCCCGTGTGTCGTTGTCAGTGAAGTCGCGCGTCACAGTTCCTTGCGCAGCCGCGCGTCGATGGACCAGCGTCCGCCGCCGCGCATGGCGATCGAGAGCGCGATGATCCCCATGAACAGCGCGTATTCCATGCCGCGCTTGCCCCACGACCAGTTGGGATAAAGCACCGCGAAGGAAATCACGGCCATTTCGAACGTGAAAGCGAGGGCGACGAGCCTTGTGAACAGTCCGGCCGCGAGCATGAGCCCGCCGAAGAATTCCAGCGCGCCGATAAAATAGGCCCAGGCCAGCGGATACGCCCAGCCGAAATTGACGAAATTGCGCGAGGCCGCGACCGCGTCGTCCTGGAACAGCTTGGCGTAGCCGTGCGGCACGAGAATGAGGCCGAGCGAAACGCGAACAAGCAGGGGAGCGAGCGGCGCAAGCCTGGCGTAGAGCCCGAAGAGGGATGGAAAAACGAGCCGGCGGGCGTCGGGCGAATTCATGATGTCCCTCCCTGTGTTGGGGGGGAGCTTATGTGCCGTCCGTCCCGCGCGCAAGCGAGCGCCGTTTGCGAAACATGGCGCGCGGCGTAAGAATGGCGTGATCGCGCGCGTCCGGAGCGGGCGAGCCACGACGAGGGAGAACGCAGTGAAAGTCTCGCATCTGGCCGGACGCGGCCTCGCCTTCGCCCTCGCGCTTCTCGCGGGCGCCGCCGCCGCCGAGCCCGTCAAAATCCGCGCTTCGTTCATCGTGCCGGGCACCAATTTCTTTTCGATCTTCCAGGCGAAGGCCGGGTTGATGAAGAACCTCGGCAAGACCTACACGCTGGAGGCGACGCGCTATCAGGCGACGCCGCTGATGATCACCGCCATGGCCGTCGGCGAACTCGACATTGGCCTGCTCAATTCCACCTCGCTCAGCCTCGGCGTCGAAAACGCCGGCATGGAGGACATTCGCGTGTTCGCGGACGAGTTCCGCGACGGCGTCGAGGGCTACAGCACCAACGAATTCATGGTGCGCGCCGACGGGCCGAAATCTCCCGCCGATCTCAGGGGCAAGACCCTCGCGACCAACGCGATCGGCAGCATGGTCGACATCGCCATGCGAAGCTGGCTGCGCAAGGCGGGGCTGGAGGACCGGCGCGACTACAACGTCGTCGAGGCCGGACTCAACACGATGAAGGCGATCCTGCAGGAGAAGAAGGCCGAGCTCGTGGCGGCGGTGCCGCCTTTCCTGTTCGATCCCGAATTGCGCAAGTTCGCGCGCCCCATGTTCACCCAGCGCGACGCGATGGGCGCCTCGGAGCTTGGCGTCTGGGCCGCGAGGGACTCCTTTCTGAAAAAGAACCGCGCGGCGGTCGTCGATTTCCTCGAGGATTCCATGCGCGTGACGCGCTGGTTCACCGATCCCGCCAATCACGACGAGGCCGTGCAAATCGTGGCCAGCGTCACGAAGGCGCCGCCGGCTTTGTTCGCCGACTGGATTTTCACGCGCAAGGATTATTACCGCGACGGCAAGCTCGTTCCCGATGTCGCGGCGATGCAATCGAACATCGACATCCAGGGCCAGCTTGGCTTTCTCAAGGGGAAGATGGACGTGAAGAAATATGTCGATCTGTCCTACGTTGAAGAAGCCAGCAAGCGTTTCTGACATCCAGCCCGGGGGTTTCCGCATGAGTCTCGCCGCCGCCTCGCCGATGGATCGCGCCACGTCTCCCGCGCCGCAAAAGGGCGTGCTGATCTTCGCTTCGGCGGCGATTTGCGCGCTCGCCTTCGCCATCGCGCGAACGGCGTCGCTCAACCTCGCGCTGTTGTTTCTCACGGGCGCCTTTCTCGGCGTCGCGCTCTATCACGCGACGTTTGGCTTCACGTCGGCGTTTCGCGTGCTGCTCGCCGACGGGCGGAGC
>CAISEY010000114.1 GCA_903884435.1 uncultured Hyphomicrobiales bacterium
GGCATGGCGCGTCCCGCGCCCCGCGCGGCGGCGCCCGCCGCGCCCGCGGCCCTGGCCAGCAAGTCGGCGGAGGATTCGCGCGCGCGCGACGAAGCTGCGCCTTCGCCGCCCATGCAACAGGCGGAGGAACAGCAGGCCACGACCGACGCCGGCGCGTTCCAGGCGTCCTTCCAGATTCCCGGCAAGCTCGACATCCCCTCGGACGGGTCGCACAAGACCTTCCGCGTTTCGACGGCGAAGCTGACGCCCGATCTTCTCGTGCGCGCGACGCCGGCTCTCGACGAGACCGCCTATTTGCAGGCGCGAATCAAGAACGATGAGGACGCGCCGCTGTTGCCGGGCGTCGTCAACATTTTGCGCGACGGCGGTTTCGTCGGGACGGGACGCCTCGGCCTCGTCGCGCCCGGCGATTCCGCCGACATCGGCTTTGGCGCGGATGACCGTGTGAAGGTTTCGCGCGTGCCGATCCGCCGCAAGGAAAACGAGCCGTCATGGACGACCTCGTCGAAGACGGAACAGCGCGAGTTCCGCACGACCGTGAAGAACCTGCATCCATTCGCCATCCGGGTGAACATCGTCGACCAGATTCCGATTTCCGAAAACAACGCCATCGTCATCGAACAATTGTCGACGACGCCGCCGCCGACGGAAAAAATCGTCATCGACCGGCGCGGCGTGATGGGCTGGACCTGGGACGTGGCGCCCAACGAAACGAAGAACGTTTTGCTCGCCTACCGGATGAAATGGCCGGCGGACCGGGAGGTGGTTTTCCAGACGTTGCCGAACGGACCCGCGCCGCAACCCTCGCGATAGACGCGCGCGAGAGGCCTGATAGCATCGGGCGCGCGGCGTTTCGCGCGCCCCGGGGGGAGCACCACCATGCCAATTACCGCCTTTTACGCGGCGCTGCTCGCGCCGCTCTATGTTTTTCTCGCCTTCCGCGTGATCGCGCGGCGCGTCGGCGCGCGCGTGGCGCTGGGCGATGGCGGCGACGCGGATTTGTTGCGGCGGACGCGCGTGCACGCGAATTTCTCGGAATACGCGCCAATGGTCCTCGTGCTTCTGGGGCTCGCGGAAAGCCTGCGAACCAGCTCCATTCTGCTACACGTTCTCGGCGCGGCCTTCGTGCTGGGCCGCGTCTCGCACGCGTGGGGCGTTTCGCAACCGAAGGAAACGCTGGTGTTCCGGCAGGCCGGAATGTTCGCGACCTTCACCGTGCTGATCGTCGCGGCGCTCGCGTGTCTTCACGGCGCGCTCACGCGGGGGCTGTTTCCCTGACGCCGGCGAACGCGCCTGCCTCCATCGCCCGCGCGATCGTTCCGAAATCGTCCGGCCCGATCTCGAACAGGCCGAAGCGAAACGGATAACCCCAGTTTTTCTTGCCGGCGGTGAAGCGCAGCGAGTCGAGCAGCGGCGCGATGGGCGCCTCGCGCGACGGCGACCATTCGACGTCCCGACGCCACGGATGAAATCCGCCGCCCATGTCGACGACGCGGGGTTCGCCCTCGCGCACGCGACCGATGGCGGTGAACGCCTGGAGTTTGTCGCCGCCGCCGAACGCCGTCGATGGAGAATAATAGACGATCCCGTCGCCGGGCCGCGCGCGCCGCAGGGGCGCCGCCTTGCCATGGCACACCTGCATGAAGCATTCCGCGCGACCGAGCCGCACATGGTTCGCCGAGGCGACGGCGATCCAGCGTCTTTCCATGACCTGCCTCCCTCACGCGCCCGGCGCGAAGACGCGCAGGCGGTGGCCATCGGGATCGAGCGCGACGAACGTATGGCCGAAATCGAGCGTCGCCGGAGCCTGCGCGATGGCGAGGCCGCGCGCGCTCCAGTCGGCGAAGGTCGCGTCGACGGCGGCGTCGCCGGCGACCGCGAACGCGAGTTCCACGCCGCCTGGCGCCGTCGCCGGCGGTTCGACCTCGTGGCGCGACCACAGGCCGAGCATGACGCCGGAATCGAGGGCGAACATGACGAAATTCGGCGAGGCCTCGACGGGCGCGCGTTCGAGCAGGGCCTCGTAGAAGGTCCGGCTTTTCGCGGGACTGTCGACGTAAAGAAGCAGGAAATTCGGGCCGGTCATGGGTGGTCTCCGTTGTGGACGGGGAGACCTTGCGCGCCCGTGCTGTCAGAACATGGCAGCAGTCGTCACGAGGGCGGCGCGAGGCCCTCGATCTCGCGCCATTGCTTCAGCAGCGCCTGGCGCCGCCGCGGGTAGCGCTCGCCGGTCGGCGTCATTTCCACGATCCTGTCGGCGCGGAAGTGCCGGAAATCCCGACGCAGCTCGCACCAGGCGGCGACGACGCGCGCCTCTTCGAAGAAGCCGAGCGCGAAGGGCCAGATCACGCGGCGCGTCGGCGCGCCCGCGCGATCCCCGTAGGCGATGTCGAGCTTGCGTTCGCCGCGGATGGCCTCGCGAATGACGGCGAGATCGACCGCGCCCTCGGCGACGGGCTGGCCCGGTCCGACGAGCAGCGAGGAACCGTCGAGTTCCTCGCGCAGGGCCGGGGGAAGAACCGCCGCGATCCGCGCGAGCGCGTTTTTCGCCGCGTCGGCGAGGCGTCCGTCGCCGCGTTCGCTCACCCAGCGCGCGCCGAGCGCCAGCGCCTCGATTTCATCCAGCGAAAACATCAGCGGAGGCAGCATGAAGCCCGGCTTCATCACGTAGCCGAGGCCGGCCTCGCCCTCGATGTTCGCGCCCTGCGCCTGGAGCGCGGCGATGTCCCGATAGAGCGTGCGCAGGCTGACGCCGGTCTCTTCCGCGAGGGTCTGGCCGCTCACGGGCCGCCGGCGGCGGCGCAGGCATTGCAGCAGGACGAGAAGGCGTTCGGAGCGGGTCATGGTGCGCGCGTCGCCATGGCGTCAATCCAGCGTCTTGCGGAAGCGCAGCAGCGCCAGAAGCGCGTAAACCGGCACGAACAGCGCGAGCACGAAAAATTCGAAGCCGATGTCGGAGAGCGTCGCGCCCTTGAGCATGATGGCGCGGATGGCGCGCAGGAAATGCGTCAGCGGAAAGGTTTCGCCAATGGCCTGGGCCCAGCCGGGCATCCCCGTGAAGGGAAACATGAAGCCGGACAGCAAAAGCGAAGGCAGAAAGAAAAAGAAGGTGAGTTGCATCGCCTGCATCTGCGTGCGCGCCAGCGTCGAGATCGTGTAGCCGAGGAGCACCAGCGCCAGCACGAAGACCAGCACCGCCGAGAGGAGCAGCGTCAGACCGCCGACGAAGGGCACGCCGAACAGCGTGCGCGCCGCCGTCAGCACGAAGGCCACCTGCACGGAGCCGACGGCGAGAAAGGGCAGCACCTTGCCGAGCATGATTTCCGCGGGGCTGGCGGGCATGGCGAGAAGGTTTTCCATCGTGCCGCGCTCGATCTCGCGCGTCAGCGCCATGGCGGTCATCATCACCATGGTCATTTGCAGGATGACGCCGAGCAGGCCCGGCACGATGTTGTATTGCGAGACGCCCTCGGGATTGTAGCGCCGGTGCACGGTGACGGAGAGTTGCGAGCGCGCCTGTTCGGCGGCGACGGCCTCGCGCCCCTGTTCGCGCAACAGGGCGCGCGCGGCGAGCGTTTGCAGGGCGCCGACCGCGCCGCTCGACGCGGACGGATCCGTCGCGTCCGCCTCGACGAGAATGGTCGGCGAGTCGCCGCGCTCGACGCGCGCGCCGAGATCGCCGGGGATGGTGACGACGAAGGACACGTCGCCCGCGGCGATCAGGCTCTCCGCCTCCGCCGCCGTCGCGGGCCGGTGCGTGAACCGGTAATAGCCGCTGACCTCGAGCGCGGTGACGATGGCGCGCGCGTAGCGGTCCTGACCGGTCGCCAGAAGCGCGGCGGAAAGGCCCTTGGGGTCGTTGTTGATCGCGAAGCCGAACAACAACAGTTGCACGACCGGCACGCCCAGCATCATGCCGAAGGTGATGCGGTCGCGCCGCATCTGGATGAATTCCTTGACGAGAATCGCGTCAAGCCGCGTGAAGGAAAAGCGGCTCATGCGGCGTTGTCCCGCGCGTTCGCCATGAACTGGATGAACACGTCCTCGAGGCTCGTCGCGCCGGGCTCGACCTGGAGCCCGGCTTCCAGCGCGAAGGCGGTCAGCGCGGCGCGCAGTCTCGCGCCGTCGCTTCCCACGACGTGAAGCGTCGCGCCAAAAGGCGCGACCTGGTCCACGCCGTCGAGCGCCGAGATGCGCGCGACGAGATCAGCCGTCGGCTGGGAGCGCACCACGAAGGTGGAGAGACCGGAGCCGCGCACCACGTCCTCGACCGTCCCGCTCGCCAGCATGCGCCCATAGGAAATATAATTGACGCGATGGCAGCGTTCGGCCTCGTCCATGTAATGGGTGGACACAAGCACCGTGAGGCCGTCCCCGGCGAGTTTGTGAATCTCGTCCCAGAATTCGCGGCGCGCGCGCGGATCGACGCCGGCGGTCGGTTCGTCGAGCAGCAGCAGCCTCGGTTTGTGCATGATGCAGGCGGCCAGTGCGAGCCGCTGTTTCCATCCGCCCGACAGAGTGCCCGCGAGCTGGCCGCGGCGCGTTTCGAGGCCGAGCCTTTCGAGCGCCCCGTCGACGGCGGCGCGACGCGGTTTCAGCGCGTAGAGGCGCGCGACGAAGTCGAGATTTTCAGCGATCGTCAGGTCTTCGTAAAAGGAGAAGCGCTGGGTCATGTAGCCGACCTCGCGCTTGATCATCAGGCTTTCCGAGCGCACGTTGTATCCGAGCACCGTTCCCTCGCCGGCGTCGGGCGTCAGCAGGCCGCAGATCATGCGGATCGTCGTCGTCTTGCCGGAGCCGTTGGGTCCGAGAAAGCCGACGATCTCGCCGCCCGCGACTCGCAGACACACGTTGTCGACAACCGTGCGCGCTCCGAAGCGCTTGACGAGGCCGCGAACGTCGATGACGTTCATGGCGCGCGCTCCGGCAGCAGCACGTCGACGATCTGGCCGGGTTGCAGGCGCCTGGCCGCTTCCCCGTCCGGTCGCGCCTCGACGAGCCAGACCAGTTTCTGGCGGCTGTCCAGCGAGTAAATAACGGGCGGCGTGAATTCCGGCTCGGGCGCGATGTAGCTGACGAGCGCCGACGCGCCGGGCGGGCATCCGTCGCAGCGCACGCTGACGGCCTGGCCAGGCGACAGCGAGGACAGGGCCGACTCGGGCACGAAGAGCTTCAACTTGATGGCGCCGTCTGGCAACATGGAGACGACGGGGGCCGTGGGGGCGGCGATCTCGCCGGGGCGGCGGATGATGTCGTAGATTTGCCCCGGGGCCGAGGCCGTGACCGTGCGCTGAGAGAGCCGCCATTTCGCCTGTTCGAGGCTGGCGCGCGCCTGGGCGACGCGGTTTTCGGCCGCGATGATTTCGCCCTGCCGGGCGGGGAGCCTGGCCACGGCGAGGTTGGCGGAGATTTCGCCCACGCGCGCCGCCGCGACGTCGCTCGTCATTTGCGCCTGATCGAGTTCGACCTGCGAGGACACGCCGCGGCCGGCGAGATCGCGGCGCCGGTCGAGCGCGCGTTTCGCGTCGCGGGCCTGGGCGTCCGCGGCCTGCAAGGTCGCCTCGATGACGGCGATTTCCTCCGGGCGGCGACCGCGGCGGAGGTTGTCCAGTTCAGCCGCTGCCTGGCCCAGGCGCGCCTCGGCGTCGCGGATGGCGA
>CAISEY010000115.1 GCA_903884435.1 uncultured Hyphomicrobiales bacterium
AGCATTGCGAGATCTGTTTTTCGTCTCCGCCGCCGGGCCTCGCGAGGGACGCCCTTTCCTCTGGTTCAAACAGGGTCTATCTGTGGCCGCGCCGGAACGCGGGCGAGTCAGCCCGCCAAATGCGGCGGCGATGGGGCGAACGGACGTTCGGAGAAGCAAATGGCCAGAAAAGCCGGATTCAGGGGATCGATGACCGCGCTGGTCACGCCGTTCAAAAACGGCGCGATCGACGAGGAGGCTTTTCGCGCGCTCATTGAATGGCAGATCGCCGAGGGGTCTCACGGCCTCGTGCCCGTGGGCACGACTGGAGAGAGCCCGACCCTGTCTCACGAGGAGCATCACCGCGTCGTCGAGATTTGCATCGCGGCGGCGAAGGGCCGCGTGCCCGTGATCGCCGGCGCCGGCTCCAACAACACGAGCGAGGCGGTCGATCTGGCCAGACACGCCGAAAAGGCGGGGGCCGATGGCGTGCTGATCGTCACGCCCTATTACAACAAGCCCAACCAGGAGGGCATGTACCAGCACTTCAAGGCGATCAACGACGCCATCGGCGTTCCGATCATCGTCTACAACATTCCCCCGCGGTCGGTCGTCGATCTCTCCGTCGACACGATGAAGCGCCTGTTCGAGCTGAAGAACATCGCCGGCGTCAAGGACGCCACGGGCAACGTCGGGCGCATTTCGCTGCAACGTCAGGCGATGGGCGAGGATTTCATCCAGCTCTCCGGCGACGATATCACGGCGTTGTCCTGCCTCGCCGCTGGCGCCCACGGCTGTATTTCCGTCGTCTCGAATGTCGCCCCGCGCCTCTGCGCGGACCTGATGGAGCACTGGTTCCGCGGCGACGCGGCGGGCGCGCTTCGCGTGCAGGACCGTCTCGTGCCGCTTCACGCGGGCGTCTTCACGGAGGCGGGCGTCACTGGCGCGAAATACGCTCTTTCGGCGCTCGGCAAGGTCCGCGAGGAAGTGCGTCTGCCTCTCGTGCCGTCGAGCGAGGGCGCGAAGAAAATCATCCGCGCCGCCATGGTTCACGCGGGGCTCCTCACGTCCTGAGGGTCGCCGCGTCCGGGAGTAAATTTTTTGGCGCCGAAAAACACACCTGACCGCAAGGTCGCCGCGGACAACCGCCGCGCCCGCTACGATTACGAGATCGGCGAGGTGTTCGAAGCCGGCATCATGCTGACCGGCACCGAAGTGAAATCGCTGCGCACGGGCAAGGCGACGATCGCCGAGAGCTACGTCACCGTCGACAAGAATTCCGAGGTCTGGCTCGTCAACGCGACGATCCCCGAATACCTCCAGGCCAACCGTTTCAATCACGAGCCGAAACGTCCGCGCAAACTCCTTCTGAAGGCGAAGGAAATCGCTCGTATCGCCAAGGGAATCGAGCGCGCCGGCATGACCGTCGTGCCGTTGAAGATTTTCTTCAACGAGAAGGGCAGGGCGAAGATCGAGATCGCCGTCGCGCGCGGAAAGCAGTTGCACGACAAGCGCGAGACCGAGAAGCTGCGCGACTGGAATCGCGAGAAGAGCCGCGTGTTGCGCGAGCGCGGCTGAATTAGCCGCCCTGATCCAGGCTCCCGCGCGCCCGCGCGAAAACCGACCGGAACATCTCCGCCGTCAGAACGCCCGTGTTCGTGTTGTACCGGGAGCAGTGATAGCTGTC
>CAISEY010000116.1 GCA_903884435.1 uncultured Hyphomicrobiales bacterium
CGAGCGTGCTCGTCGGCGATTTCCTGCTCGGCCAGGCCTTCAAGATGATGGTCGAGGTCGGTTCGCTCTCCTGCCTCGACGTGCTGTCCTCCGCCGCCGCCGTCATCGCCGAGGGCGAGGTGATGCAACTGTCCGCCGCCAAGGACACCGAAACGACGGAAGACGAATATCTCGCGGTGATCCGCGCCAAGACGGCGGCGCTGTTCGCCGCCGCCTCCGAGATGGGGCCGCTGCTCGCGGGCCGCCCGAAGGCGGAAATCGCCGCCTGCCGCAGCTACGGCGCCAATCTGGGCGTCGCCTTCCAGCTGATCGACGACGCGCTGGACTATGGCGGCACCTCCGCCAAACTCGGCAAGAACGTCGGCGACGACTTCCGCGAAGGCAAGATCACGCTGCCGGTCGTTCTCTCGTTTCGCCGCGGGAGCGAGGCGGAGCGGGATTTCTGGCGCCGGACGCTGGAAAAGAGCGACATACGCGACGGCGACCTCGAGGCCGCCCTCGCGACCATGCGCCGGCACCGCGCCCTCGAGGACACGATCGAACGCGCCCGCCATTACGGCGCCATGGCGCGCGACGCACTGGGACTTTTCCCCGCGACGCCCTGGAAAAAGGCCCTGCTTCAGGTGGTCGATTTCTGCGTCAGCCGCGGACACTAGGCGGGAGGATGGCATGACGGCGACGCGCGGATGTCCGCTCAACGCCTGGTACGTGGCGGCCTGGAGTCACGAGGTCGGGCGGCGCGAAATCCTCGCGCGCAGGGTCTGCGACAGGCCGATGGCGCTCTGGCGCCGCGCCGATGGAAGCGTCGCCGCCCTCGACGACGCCTGCTGGCACCGCCTGCTGCCGCTTTCCATGGGCTGGATCGAGGGCGATGGCGTCGTCTGCCGCTATCACGGCCTCGCTTTCGACGGTTCCGGGCGATGCACGCGCGAGCCGGGCCGCGAGAAACCCAACGCACAGGCGAGGGTCTTTTCATATCCGGCGATCGAAAAACACCGGTTCGTCTGGGTGTGGCCGGGCGATCCGGCCCGCGCCGACGCGGCGCTCGTGCCGGACATGCGCTGGAACGACGATCCCGAATGGGCCGGCGATGGCCAGACCATGTTCGCGAAGTGCGACTATCGCCTGTTCATCGACAATCTCATGGACTTGACGCACGAAACCTTCGTGCACGCGACCAGCATCGGCAATTCGGCCGTCGCGGAGACGCCGCTGACGACGACCCACGAGGGGCGAACCGTCACCGTCAGGCGCGAGATGCCCGACGTCGACGCGCCGCCCTTCTGGCGGGCGCAACTCGGCAAGCCGGGCCCCGTCGATCGCTGGCAGATCATCCGTTTCGAGGCCCCCTGCACGATCGTTCTCGACGTCGGCGTCGCGCCGGCGGGAACCGGCGCCCTGCGCGGCGACCGCTCGCAAGGCGTCAATGGCCGCGTGCTCAACACGATCACCCCGGAGACCGGGGGGACTTGCATGTATTTCTGGTCGCTGGTGCGAAACTATCGTCTGCGCGACCAGTCGCTGACCACGCAATTGCGCGAGGCCAACGCGAAAATTTTTCTCGAGGACCAGGTCGTCGTCGAGGCGCAGCAACGCGAGATCGAGGCGCGTGGCGAGGGCAAGTTGCGAAACCTCGGGATCGACGCCGGCTCGATGCGCGCGCGGCGGATCATCGAGACAATGATCGCGGCGGAAACGGACAGCGAACCGGCGTGACCCCGCGTCACTCCGGGAGGCTTCGCCTGTCGCCTGAAAATTTCGCTTGTTTGCAATGCACAAAACGCCTATATGCCCGCTTCGCGGCCGCCGGCATGCGCGGTTTTTTCAAGCGAGCATTTCATGACATCCGGTTCGCACGGGCTTGAGGCCCGAACCGGTGTCGCTCCGATGAGCGCGTCCCCCTCGACAGTCGACCACTCACAGAACGGCACTCCGGCCAGGAGTTCGCATTCGAGCTTCTGGACGCTTCTCGTCGGCTCGCTCGGCGTCGTTTACGGCGACATCGCCACCAGTCCGCTCTACGCCTTGCGCGAGGCCATCAACGCGGCGGGCGGGACGCAGCAGGGCGTCGCGCAGGCCGACGTGTTCGGCATCCTCTCGCTGATCGCCTGGGCGCTGATCGTCATCGTCACCCTGAAATACGTTCTGATCCTCCTGCGGGCCGACAACCAGGGCGAAGGCGGCACGCTTTCGCTGATGGCTCTGGCGCAGCAGGCCATGGGCCGGCCGACGCGCGCCATCTTCCTGCTGGGCGCCTGCGGCGCGGCGCTGTTTTTCGGCGACGCGATGATCACGCCGGCGATTTCGGTTCTCTCGGCGATCGAGGGCCTCAAGCTGATCGAACCCAGGTTCGAACACGTCGTGCTGCCGATCACGGTCGCGATCATCTTCGGCCTGTTCGCCGCGCAACGGCGCGGCACGGCCAGCGTGGCGGCCTGGTTCGGCCCGGTCGTCATCGTCTGGCTGATTGTCATGGCCGCCGGCGGCGCCGCCCAGATCGCGGCGCGGCCCGGCGTGCTGCTGGCGCTCAATCCGCTTTACGCCGCGACGTTTCTCGCCGGGCACGGCGCGACCGGCGTCGTCGCCCTCGGCGCCGTGTTCCTCGCGGTGACGGGCGCGGAAGCGCTCTACGCCGATCTCGGTCACTTCGGCCGCAAGCCGATTCAGGTGGCCTGGCTCGTCATCGTCTTCCCCGCGCTGATCATCAATTATTTCGGCCAGGGCGCGCTGGTGCTCGCCGAACCGGCGACGCTGGAAAACCCGTTCTTCCGGCTCTACCCCGAATGGGCCCTGCCGGCGGTCGTCATACTCGCCGCGTTCGCCACGGTCATCGCGAGTCAGGCGGTCATCACCGGCGCCTATTCGCTCACGAGCCAGGCGATCCAGTTGCGGCTGCTGCCGCGTCTCGACATTCGCCACACTTCGGAATCGGAGGAAGGGCAAATCTTCATGCCGCAGGTCAATCTGCTGCTGCTGATCGGCGTTCTCTTTCTCGTGGCGCTCTTCGGCACTTCCGACCGGCTGGCGACCGCCTATGGCATCGCCGTGACCGGCACGATGGTCGTGACGGCCTGTCTCGCCTTCATCGTCGTGTGGAAACACTGGGGCTGGCCGCAATGGGCGGCGGCGCTGCTCATCGCGCCGTTTCTCGCGATCGACCTCGTGTTTTTCGGCGCCAACAGCGTGAAAATTCTCGAGGGCGGCTTCGTGCCGCTGCTGATCGCGGCCGGCTTCATGATCTCGATGTGGACATGGACGCGCGGCACGCGAATTCTCTTCGAAAAAACCCGCCGCAACGACATTCCGCTCGGCGATCTCCTGCGCTCGCTCGAGAAGAAGCCGCCCCACCGCGTGCCCGGCGCCGCGGTGTTTCTCACCAGCGACCCGGAAACCACGCCGGGCGCGCTGATGCACAGTCTCAAGCACTACAAGGTGCTGCACGAGAAGAACGTGATGCTGACCGTCGTCACCTCCAACGCGCCGAGGGTTCCCCGCGAGGAACAGGTGGCGATGGAGCAGATCAACGGGGACTTCGCGCGAATCATCATGAAGTTCGGCTACATGGACGAGCCGAACGTGCCGCGCGCGCTGGTGCAATGCCGCAAGATGGGCTGGAAATTCGACATCATGTCGACCTCCTTCTTCCTCTCGCGGCGCGCCATCCGCGTCGCGGCGACGAGCGAGATGCCGCGCTGGCAGGACAATCTGTTCATCCTTCTGGCGCGCAACGCGAGCGACGCGAGCGCCTATTTCCACATTCCCACGGGACGCGTCGTGGAGATCGGAACCCAGATTTCGATCTGAGGAAACGCCCGGAAACATGACGGAAATTTAATGTTGCCTTGCAAAACGGGCGGGAGCATGGTCCCGCCCGCGCACCACTTTTGCCGGAGCGAACATGACCGACAGGAACGACGAGACCGCGCCTGCGCTCGCGGAAGAAACCCCGATCGACGACGCGGACGCGCTGGTCGAACCCGACGTGCCCGAGAGCTCTCCCGGCGACGCGCTGCGATCGAAGACCGGAGGCTCGAAAAAACGCCCGTCCGACATCAGCGGCGTCCGGGTCCGCAAGCGCGACCTCGTGCGCATCGACACCTTGCGTCCCAGCCTCGCCGACCGCATTCGCGCCGATTTTCCCGACCTGCCGCCAGGCGCCAAGATCAGCCGGGCCGAACTCGCCCGCTACCGGGTTCTCTACGTCGAGGAAATCCTCAAGCAGGAACACGGCGACGTCACGGAACTCGACCAGCGCGTGGCCGAGAGCATCGCTCGCCAGGACACGATCGCGGAGAACAGCGAGGAGACCTATGACGAGGACCGGACGATCGGCGAACGCCTGTCCGATCATCTCGCGAGCTTCGGCGGCAGCTGGGCGTTTCTGATCTCGTTCGGCATGGTGCTGGCCGTTTGGATCGCCATCAACCTCTTCGAGGGCGACACGAAGGCCTTCGATCCCTATCCGTTCATCCTGCTGAACCTGATCCTGTCCTGCCTCGCGGCCGTGCAGGCGCCGATCATCATGATGAGCCAGAAGCGGCAGGAAGCGAAGGACCGGATACGGTCGCTCAACGATTACAGCGTCAATCTCAAGGCGGAGCTGGAAATCCGCCATTTGCACGAGAAGATCGATTTCATGATTTCGCGCCAGTGGCAGAACCTCGCGGAAATCCAGCAAATGCAGCTGGAGATCATGCAGGAAGGCCAGATCCAGATGAAGTCGAAGCCGGCGAAATCCTCGCCGCCCCCAGCCGCCGCCGGCAAGTGAGGCCGGCATGGCGGACGCAAAACACACTTTCGTTCTCGTTCACGGCGCCTGGCACGGCGGATGGTGCTGGCGGCGCGTCGCCGATCTGTTGCGGGCGCGCGGCCACGCTGTCTTCACGCCAACGCTGACCGGCCTCGCCGACAAGTCGCACCTCATGAGCAAGTCGATCGACCTCGACACCCACGCGAACGACATCGTGAACCTGTTCAGATGGGAGCGGCTTTCGGGGGCGGTTCTCGTCGGCCATTCCTACGGGGGATGGCCGGTTTCCGCCGCGGTTGAAAAGCTGGAGGACCGCGTTTCGTCCGTCGTCTTTCTCGACGCTTTCTTTCCGCGACATGGCCAGCGAGGACTCGACGTGCAATTGCCGGAGAACCGCGCCCGCATCGAGGCCGCTGTCGCGCGCGGGGACGTGTCGCGCCCGGCGCCGCCCGCGAGCTTCTTCAACGTCGCCGACCCCGCCGACGCGGCCCTGGTCGATTCGCTGACGACGCCGCAGCCGCTTGGCGTGTCGCTGACGCGGATCGCGCTGGCCGGCGCGCGCGAACGGGTCGGCAAGCGCGCCTACGTGCGGACACGCGGCACGCCAAACGCTTTTTTCGACGGCTATTTCGACGAGTTGAAGGCGGGCGGAAACTGGCGGATGTACGACGAGCCATGCGGCCACGACATGATGATCGACGCGCCGGAGCGTCTCGTGGAAATCCTCGTCGAATGCGCGTGATCCTTCAGCGCAGCGCCGTCGCCGCGACCCACCAGCCGGGGTGAGCGGCGCGCAGGGATTTCGCCGCAGTCGCCGCGGCGCGGCGAGTTTCGAACAGTCCGAAACAGGTGGCCCCCGACCCCGACATGCGCGCGAGCCGGCAACCGCGCGCCGCCGCGATGGCGGCGAGAACGTTAACGATCGCCGGGGCGAGGACGCCGGCGGGATCCTCGAGATCGTTGTGGGTCTTTTTCAGCGGCGCCACGAGGGCTTCGAACCCGGCGCCGTCCGGAATGAGCGGGTGCTTGCCGAAACCATGGCTTTCGCCCGGCGCGAGCCCCAGCCGCGCGAAGACGTCCCGTGTCGGCAGCGCGACGCCGGGATTGACCAGAACAGCGAACAGCGGCGGCAGACGCAGCGGCGGGCCGAGAACGTCGCCTGTTCCCGACATCATTCGCGCGCGCGCCGCGAGGCAAACGGGAACGTCCGACCCGACGGCGCGGGCGGCTTCGAACAACCGGGAATCGTTCAGCCCGACGCCGCTGGCGCGCGCGAGCAGGCGCAGCGCGGCCGCCGCGTCCGAGGAGCCGCCGCCAACGCCGGCCGCGACCGGAAGCCGTTTCACGAGGCGGAAGGCGCCCGTGGCGAGGCCCGGAATCCGCGCCGCCGCCTCGCGCGCCGCCCGCAGCACGAGGTTGCCGTCGCCGCCGCCCGCCGCGAGCGCGGTCGGGCCCTCGACAACAAGTGAAAACGCGCCGCCGGGCGTGAAGGCCAGCGTGTCGGCCCGCCCCGCGAAGGCGACGAGGCTTTCGAGGTCATGCC
>CAISEY010000117.1 GCA_903884435.1 uncultured Hyphomicrobiales bacterium
GCGACCAGGCCGATCTCGCCGCCGGCTTCATCAGCGAAATTCTGCCGGAGCCTGGCGTTGAACTCATCGCGGCGCTTCCTGATTACCTCGATCCCGGCGTTGTCTATTCCGGTTTCGTGATGCGCCAGTCGCTCCAGAAGGAGGCGGGGCTCGCGTTCCTGCGGTTTCTCGCGTTGCCGGAACACGCGGGCGTCTTCAAAACAACGGGCGTCGAGGCCCCGCGATAGTCGCGAGCGGAGCGAGGGGGGGCGGGGGCCGGCCGTTCGCGAGGCGGGCTTCGCGCCCCGCCGCTTCCTTGATCCCCGGGGGCAAATCGGGCACAACGCCCGCGCAGCACCTCACGGACGCTCCAAACTCGTTTTCGCGGCGAAAATCCATGTCCAATCCCCTGCGCGTCGGCATCGCCGGTCTCGGCACCGTTGGCGCTTCGGTCATCAAATTGCTGGAGCGCCAGAGCGCGGCGCTGGCGAGCCGCACCGGCCGGTCCATCGAGGTCCGGGCCGTTTCCGCGCGCGAGCGCGGTCGCGAACGCGGCGTCGATCTGGCGGGCTTGCGCTGGTTCGACGATCCCGTCGAACTCGCGAAATCCGGCGATATCGACCTGTTCGTCGAACTGATCGGCGGCGCCGAGGGGCCCGCGCGTGAAGCCGTCGAGGCGGCGCTCGCCGCGGGCAAGTCCGTCGTGACCGCCAACAAGGCGCTGCTCGCGAAACATGGCATGGCGCTCGCCGCCCTGGCGGAAAAGCAGCGCGTGGCGCTGGCGTTCGAGGCGTCCGTCGCCGGCGGCATTCCCATCGTCAAAACCCTGCGGGAAGGCCTCGCCGGCAATGAAATCCGCCGCGTCTATGGAATTCTCAACGGCACCTGCAATTACATTCTCTCGCGCATGGAGCTGGAAAAGCTTTCCTTCGAGCAGTGCCTCGCCGAGGCGCAACGGCTCGGCTACGCCGAGGCGGACCCGACCTTCGACATCGGCGGCTTCGACGCCGCGCACAAACTCGCGATCCTCTCGACGCTGGCGTTCGGAACGGCCGTGGACGCGGACGCGATCCACGTCGAGGGCATCCAGTCAATCACCCTCGCCGATCTCGAGGCGGCGGACGAACTCGGCTATCGGATCAAACTTCTGGGCGTCGCCGAGCGTGGCGAGCGCGGCATCGAGCAACGCGTCCATCCCACCATGGTTTCGAAAACCTCCGCCATCGCGCAGGTCATGGGCGTCACCAACGCCGTGACGATCGACGCGGACGCGGTGAAGGAACTGACGCTCGTCGGGCCGGGCGCGGGCGGAGAGGCGACGGCCTCCGCCGTTGTCGCCGACATCGCGGACATCGCCCGCGGCATCCGCTCGGCGCCCTTCGGCTTGCCGGTGTCCATGCTCGACCATTCCGCCCGGTTGCCGATGCAGCGCCACGAGGGCGGCTATTACATCCGCCTGTCCGTCCATGATCGTCCCGGCGCCGTGGCCGCCATCGCGACCCGCATGGCCGAGCGGCAGATTTCGCTCGAAAGCATCATGCAGCGCACGCGTCCCGGAAAGCGCGCGTCGATTTCCACCGGCGCGCCCGTTCCCGTTATCTTAATCACATACGCGACTTCCGAGACCACCATCCGCGAAGCGCTGGCAGCGGTCGTCGCGGACGGGTATATAGCGGAGCGGCCACAGGTGATCCGCATCGAGCGCGATTGATTCGGCGGTTACTTCTTTTCGCACAGTCGGCCGCGGGCCGGAGGAAACGACTTTCATGACCGATCTCGTCATTCAGGAAGAAAAGATCATCGAGCGCATCCTTACGATGGAGCTCGTCCGCGTGACCGAGCGCGCCGCCGTCGCCGCCGCCCGTCTGCGGGGACGCGGCGACGAAAAGGCCGCCGACCAGGCCGCCGTCGACGCCATGCGCCGTGAGCTTAACCGTCTTCCGATCGATGGCACCGTCGTGATCGGCGAGGGCGAGCGGGACGAGGCGCCGATGCTGTTCATTGGCGAGAAAGTTGGAACCGGCTCCGGCCTCAAGGTCGATATCGCCGTCGATCCGCTCGAGGGCACGACGCTGTGCGCCAAGAACATGCCCGGCTCCATCGCCGTCATGGCCATGGCCAAGGCGGGTTCGCTGCTCAACGCCCCCGACGTTTACATGGACAAGATCGCGATCGGTCCCGGCTACGCGCCCGGCGTCGTCGATCTCGACATGACCCCGGAAGAGAATGTTCGCGCGCTGGCGAAGGCCAAGGGCGTTTCGCCCGGTGAAATCACCGTCCTGATCCTCGACCGTCCGCGCCACGCCGATATTATCGCGGGCGTCCGCCGCGCCGGGGCCTCCGTGATGTTCATCACCGACGGCGACGTGGCGGGCGTGATCTTCACCGCCCAGCAGGCGCAGACGGGCGTCGATATGTACATCGGCACCGGCGGCGCGCCGGAAGGCGTTCTGGCGGCGGGCGCCCTGCGCTGCGTCGGCGGCCAGATGCAGGGGCGGCTGATCCTCGACACCGAGGCCAAGCGCGAGCGTTCGCTGAAGATGGGCATCACGGATCCGCACAAGAAATACGACATGAAGGAGCTCGCGTCCGGCGACGTGATCGTCTGCGCCACCGGCGTGACCGACGGCGCCCTGCTGAAAGGCGTGCGTTTCGGCAAGGAGCTGATCGAGACCGAGACGGTGATCTATCGTTCCGTCACCGGCACCGTTCGCAAGATTCAGGCCGAACATCGCGAGATGGGCAAGTTCCGTCTGGATTGATCGCGGCGACGCGGCGCGGAGGAGCCCGTGGCCTCGCCGCGCCGGTTGTTTCTCGGCGTCGAGACGTCCGTTCTCGGACGTCCCTGGCGCGACCGGCTCGATCTTGAAGCGCAGGGGCGGGCCGAGGCCCTCGCCCAGCTCTGGGGCCATCAGGAAATCCTGGCGCGCGTTCTGGCGGGACGCGGCGTGACCCCGGACGCGGCGGAAGGGTTTCTCACGCCCACCGTGCGCGCGCTCATGCCCGACCCGTACGCCCTGCGGGACATGCGGGCGGCGGCGGACCGCCTCGCCGACGCGGTCGCGAGGCGCCAGACCGTGGCGATTTTTGGCGATTACGACGTCGATGGCGCCTGTTCCACGGCGCTTCTGGGCGAGTTCCTCGAAGCCTGCGGCGTCCCGTACATCATCCACATTCCCGACCGGATTTACGAAGGTTACGGTCCCAACGTCGAGGCGATCCGCGCGCTGGCCGCGGGGGGCGCCCGCCTGCTCGTCACCGTCGATTGCGGCACCGTGAGCACGGAGCCGATCGCGGAGGCGGCCCGGCTCGGAATGGATACGATCGTCCTCGATCATCATCAGGCCCCCGAGCAACTCCCGGCGGCGCTGGCGATCGTCAATCCCAACCGTCAGGACGATCTGTCGGGCCTCGGCCATCTCTGCGCCGCCGGGGTGGTTTTCATGGCGATCGTCGCGCTCAATCGTGAGTTGCGCCAGCGGAAGTTCTTTTCCGGAGCCTCCGGCCCCGATCTGATGAATTCGCTCGACCTCGTCGCCCTGGCCACCGTCGCGGACGTCGTGCCGCTGACCGGACTGAATCGCGCCTTTGTCGCGCGCGGACTGGAGGTCATGCGCGCGCGCGGGAGGCCGGGGTTGCGCGCCCTGTTCGATTGCGCGGGGGCGAACGGGCCGCCGTCCGCCTATCATCTGGGGTTTCTGATCGGCCCGCGGATCAACGCGGGCGGACGCATCGGCGACGCCGCGCTTGGCGCGAAACTGTTGCTGATGCGCGACGAAGTCGAGGCGCAAAAAATCGCCGCGGAACTCGACAGGCTCAACCGGGAGCGGCAGGCCATCGAAATTGGCGCCGTCGAGGAGGCCCAGGCCGAGGCGCTCGCCGGCCTTGGCCTCGCCGAACAGGGCGCGGTCGTCGTCACCGCCCGCGAGGGATGGCATCCCGGCGTGGTCGGACTGGTGGCCTCGCGCTTGAAAGAAAGGTTTAAAAGACCAGCCTTCGCCATTGCTTTCAAAGAAGAAAGCGGGTCCGGGTCGGGGCGGTCCATCGCCGGCGTCGATCTGGGCCGGGCGGTGCGGGCGGCGGTCGAGGCCGGCATTCTCGTCAAGGGCGGCGGGCACGCGATGGCCGCCGGGATCACCATCGAGAAGGCGCGCCTCGGCGAGTTCCGGGCTTTTCTCGAGGAATCGCTCGCGGCCGCGGTGGAGCGCTCCCGCGCCGAGGACGCGCTCTTTGTCGACGCCGCCCTGACAGCGGCGGGCGCGACGCCGGCGCTGGTCGCCAGTTTCGAACAGGCCGGACCCTTCGGCGCCGGCAATCCCGAACCCGTGTTTGCCTTTCCAGCCCATCGCCTTGTCGACGTGGCGCCGGTGGGGACCGGACACGTCCGCCTCCGCGCGCGCGCCGGCGATGGATCCATCCTCCAGGGCATCGCCTTCCGCTCCGCCGACGGGCCGCTGGGCCAGGCGTTGCTGAAGGGCAGGGGCGAGGCCATGCACCTCGCCGGGACGGTCTCCATCGACCGCTGGGGCGGCGGGGAGCGCGTGCAACTCAGGGTGGTGGACGCCGCATGGCCCGAGAGCCGCCGGGAGACCGCCATCGCGCGAAAGTGAGGGTCTCGACGCTAGCGCCGGCGCGCCTGGCTCCGGGCGATGGCGATCGTGGATATTTGCGACGGGCGATCCCCTTGCCATCCAGGCCCGCCTCCTGTAAGTCCCCGCCCATTCCACAGGCGGATCGACAGCGCTCCTGATTCAAGGATCGCTCCGGTGGCGGGTTTTCAGCTCGCCGACAGGCTCCGCCGAGGTTCAACCGGAGAAGAAGTTACAATGGCATTGCCCGATTTTTCCATGCGCAGCCTGCTCGAGGCTGGCGCCCACTTCGGCCACCAGTCGCATCGCTGGAACCCGAAAATGGCTCCGTTCATTTTCGGCGCCCGCAACAACATCCACATCATCGACCTCGCCCAGACCGTGCCGCTGATGCACCAGGCGCTCAAGGCCGTGTCCGACACCGTCGCCAAGGGCGGTCGCGTCCTGTTCGTCGGCACCAAGCGCCAGGCCGCCGAGCCGGTCGCCGAGGCCGCCAAGCGTTGCGCCCAGTACTACATGAACAACCGCTGGCTCGGCGGCACGCTGACCAACTGGCGCACCGTCTCGGGCTCGATCGCCCGCCTGCGCGAACTGGAAGGCATCCTTGAGAACGGCGGCGAAGGCCGCGTCAAGAAGGAGCTGCTGAACCTGGAGCGCGAGAAGGACAAGCTGGAACTGTCCTTGGGCGGTATCAAGGACATGGGCGGCATCCCCGACCTGATGTTCGTGATCGACACCAACAAGGAAGCGATCGCGATCCAGGAAGCCCGCAAGCTGAACATCCCGGTCGTGGCCATCCTCGACACCAATTCCAATCCCGACGGGATCACCTATCCGATCCCCGGCAACGACGACGCGGCGCGCGCGCTGCTGCTTTATTGCGATCTGATCGCCGACGCCGTGCTCGACGGCCTGGCCGCCGGCCAAGCCTCGATGGGCGTCGACCTGGGCGCTTCGGTCAACCCGACCGAACCGGCCCTGCGCAAGTCGCGCGCTAAGCCCGCCGCCGAACCGGCGCCGGAAGCCTCCTCGCCTGAGCTGGCCGCCGCGACCGCCGAACTGGCCGCCGCTGACGCCGGCGAAGCCGCTGCCGAACCGGCCGTGGAAGAGCCTGTCGTGGCCGACAGCGTCGAAGTCGTGGCTGAACTGGCCGGCGAAAGCGCCGAGACCGTCGCCGAGTAACTGTCATCGACTCGGTCTCCTTCAGGGGGCCGGGTCGTTCGCTTCATCGATCAGGCGGTCCGGAGGTCCCTGCACACGGGAGCCGGGCCGTCATCGCATATCAAACCGGAGGTTAGACCATGGCGGAAATCACAGCCGCGCTGGTGAAGGAACTGCGCGAGAAGTCCGGCGTCGGCATGATGGACTGCAAGAAGGCGCTGACCGAGAACAACGGCGACATCGAAACGTCGCTGGATTGGCTGCGCGCCAAGGGGCTGTCCAAGGCCGCCAAGAAGGCCGACCGTATCGCCGCCGAAGGGCTGATCGCCATCGCCCTGCGTAACGACGGCAAGGGCATGACCGGCGCCGTGGTCGAGCTCAACGCGGAAACCGACTTTGTCGCCCGCAACGAGCTGTTCCAGATCGCCGCGCGCAAGGTGGCCAAGACCGCCTTGACCACGCCCGGCGATGTCGAGGCCCTGAATGCGGCCCAGACCGAAGACGGCGAAGTGGTGTCGGGCATGATCACCAATCTGGTGGCCACCATCGGCGAAAACATGCTGGTGCGGCGCTCGGCCCGCTTCGAGGTGTCGCAAGGCGCCGTGGCCGGCTATGTGCACAACGCCGTGGCTCCGGACGTCGGCCGCATCGGCGTGCTGGTGGCTGTCGAAGGCGCTGGCGACCAGGCGGCTCTACAGGACCTCGGCA
>CAISEY010000118.1 GCA_903884435.1 uncultured Hyphomicrobiales bacterium
GGCAAATCCGCCATTCGAGCGACCACGACGCCGGTAAGGTTGCCCGATTGATCCAGTACCGGCCCGCCCGAATTGCCGGGTTGCACCTGCGCGGTCATCTGAAACTGAGTGGAGTCGTTATCCATTCCAGAAACGGAACTCACTAATCCGGCGGTAAAATTCACACCGTTGTCCAATACTCCCGCGTATGGAAAGCCCAAAACAAAAACCTGCTCCCCCAGTTGCGGCGTTCCTGATCGGAACTTAACCGGTTTAGCGATAGCAAACTCAGGCTTTTTCTCAAGTTTGATGAGCGCGAGATCATTTTTTGTGTCGTAGCCTTTGATGGACGCCTTTCCGTGGCCGACCACCGCAACCTCGGGGCAGTCACGTACGACGTGATGGTTGGTTAATATGTCTCCATCGACAGTCACGAAAAATCCTGTCCCCGTCTTGACCATCGGAGTTTGCTGAACCGGCCTAGCAGTGTCCACCGGCGGCGGCGGCGTTGCCGGTTGCAGAGGAGTGACTGGAGCCGTCGGTGTCAACTGCGGTAAATACATTGCGTAGTTTCCATTGCTGACGCCTCGTTGCTGGAGGCCATTCGCCAGAGCGATAGCGAGCCGATTTCCAGCGGGAAACAAATCCGTGTTCCAGGCGAGAGTGAAACCAATGCTACCACCGTCTATCGCCGTGTAGCGAGAATAAAAAATCCGACCGTCGTCCCAACCGCTCACTGTGAAAAAACTCGACCGGAAAAATCTATATTCAACACGCCGATTGGGGCTCGATCCGCTCAATCGTGAATAGAGTTCCGCGAGCGAAGCGTCTTGTGTAGGCATGAAAGTAAAATCGAGGCTCAATGCCCGGTCGGACCTTTCAAAGGAAAGGCCCCGCCGCGTCACGGTCCTGACGAGACCCATCTTCGATGGCACCGGTAACTGGGCGGGAGCTACCGGATGATCCACGAATTGAAGTCCCCAGTTCGCCAGAACCGGCCCGCCGACACGTCTTAGCCTCTCAAGCAAATCAGATGTCGCATAGCCATTTTCCGAAATACCCTGACTTCGCTGGAAACTTACAATAGCATCGTAAAGACGATTGCCAAACCGGTCTGAAATGATTGCATTAAAGTCACCCGTCGCGATCAATAGAACATGTAATTCGACACGATCACGAAGCGGGAGCGTGTCAAAAAAATTTGAGGCAAGGACGTAATTCGATCTGCGAGGGGAGTTTTGCGCAAAGCCGCTCTGACAAGATAGAATCGCAACTAAGATCGTAAACACAGCGAAAAATCTGGCGCTTGATCCCGCGGTTCCAAATTTGGACGATTGCATTCTACACTAGTCCCACTCAAACACCCAACAACACTCTTATCCACAGCCGCGCTGAATGCAAGCGACCAACTCATTGAGCCGATGCCTGCGCAGATATCAACTAATCCATTTACAAACACATTTCCGGGAGCTGGCATCCGGGAGCCCCGCCCTTGTCAAGCAGTCCAGATGAGCGCAGCTTTCACGCGCCGTCTTTGCCGGAAAAGCAGCGGCTGGAGGATGACGCCATGAGTGAAGCAAGTATCTGGGCCGACGCCATCGACGTTGAACTCACCAAATCGGTCCCTGGACGTTCCGAATTTCTCGTGTTCGCGTCCGGGGACGTTCTGACGCCGTTGATTATCCAGCACGTGAGCGGGAACGCCTTTTACGTTTTCGCGAATGGAACGGAGCATTTCATCGCCGGGCCGGGCGCGGCCACCTATATCGTGGCGCGTGGAAACGTTCGCGTGTTTCTCGACCCGCAAAACGACAAAATCTCCGCCGCGACCGCCAGAATCAAGCTGGCGTCGCCGACGATCGACACGCGAGCGGCAGGCAAACAGGACGCCTGACGGTCGAGCCGCGCCGGACGCGCCGGAAAGCCAGCAAGGCGGCGGGACGCGCCCGGCGTTTCCCGCCCCGAAGGGCTGATTTTTTTCTCGTCGGATTTTCGGGATTTTATTCGGGGAACTGGTGCCCAGGAAAGGACTCGAACCTTCACGATCTTGCAACCACTGGCACCTGAAGCCAGCGCGTCTACCAATTCCGCCACCTGGGCACGGGGCGTCTCATACGGGGCGCGCGAGGCGCTTGTCAATCTTCTCCGCGCGACGCGAGCGCGCATCTGTACAGGGCGCGCCGGCTTGACTATGGATCGGCGCGAAAACGCTGATTGCCAGAGGGCCCCATGGCGGATGATCTGATCAAAACCGGCCGCGTCGCGACCGTCTTCGGCGGCTCCGGCTTCATTGGCCGGCATGTCGTGCGCGCGCTGGCGAAGGACGGATGGCGAATCAGGGTCGCGACGCGGCGGCCCGATCTCGCCTTTCACCTGCAGCCGCTCGGCAAGGTGGGGCAAATTCACGCGGTTCAGGCCAACGTGCGCTATCCCGCCTCGGTCGCCGCCGCCCTCCAGGGGGCGGACGCCGTCGTCAATCTCGTGGGAATCCAGGTCGAGAGCGGCCGCCAGACCTTCGAGGCGGCCCATGTGTTTGGCGCGCGCGCCGTGGCGCGGGCGGCGCGCGACGCGGGGATTTCGAATTTCACGCTGATGTCGGGCATCGGCGTCGACGCCGAATCAGAGTCCGCCTACGTGCGCAGCCGCGCGCGCGGCGAGGCCGAGACGCTGGACGCCGTTCCCGGCGCCGTGATTCTGCGGCCTTCGGTCGTCTTCGGACAAGAAGACCAGTTCTTCAACCGCTTCGCCACCATCGCGCGGGTTTCGCCGGCGTTGCCGCTGTTTGGCGGCGGAACGGCCAAACTCCAGCCGGTGTTCGCCGGCGACGTGGCGAAGGCCGCGGCCCTGGCGCTGGCGGGCGTCGCGAAGCCTGGCGCGGCCTACGAACTTGGCGGCCCCGCGACGCGGACCCTGCGTGAACTCATGCAATTCGTCTGCGACACCATCGGCCGCAAGCGGCTGCTGGTTCCCCTGCCCGAGTCCCTCGGACTGCTGTTCGCGCGCGCGACGGAAATCGGCAACACGCTGGGCCTCGGACTCTATCCCCGGGATTTTCTGCTGACGCGCGACCAGGCGCGGCTTCTGGGCGAGGACAACGTCGTCTCGGCCGCCGCCATCGCCGAAGGGCGAACGCTGGAAGGGCTCGGCGTCGCGCCGGAAGCCATCGAAAGCATCGTTCCGGGCTATCTCGCGCGGTTCCGCAAGGCCGGCCAGTTCGAAAAGCCAGAACTCGCCTGACTCACGCCGGACGCGGCGGGGGCGCGAGCCGCTGGTGAACGCGCGTCATGAAGGCGACGCCAAACAGCGGCGTCACGAGGTTGAGGACGGGAATCGCGACGAAAGCCGCGATGAACAGCCCGCAAAAGAACAGATAGACCGCGTGTTTTCGACGCATCTCGCGCACCTCCGCGAGCGGGCGGTAACGCAGGGCGGCGAGTTCGAAATACTGGCGGCCCTGCAAATAGGCGTTGGCGGCGAGAAACGCCACGAGATTGACCCCGGGCACGAGCAGGAACAGCAGCGCCGCGAGGTTCACCAGCGCCGACACCCCGGCGAATTTCGCCGAAAGCCACATGGCCAGGCCGACCGGCAGGGCGCGGCCCCTGGCGCCGCCCGGCGCGGTTTCCGACTCGACGATTTCGGCGAGTTCGTCGAGGAAAAAACCCGCGACCAGCGACGAGACCGGCGCGAGCAGAAACGCGAGGCCGAAAAGCAGCCCGAGCCCGGTGAGCAACGACAGCGCGGTCGCCAGCCAGGGATTCGTCACGTTCGCGTAGTGGATCACGAGCCGGTCGAGGCCAACCCAGGCCAGCGCCAGCAAAGCTAGGGTGAGCGCGAGGCTCTTCCACAGCACGGAGCGGAACGGCGGCGTGAAGATCCGCGAAAGAGCGTCCGTGGCGGCGTGCAGCATGGGGTTCTCCGGCTCGCCCGGAGAAATGGCCCCGGCGCGGCGCCCGCGCAATGGCGGGCCGCGAAATCAATTCTCCATAAGGGAATCATCGGGTAGGATGATCCCATGAACACGGCGTTTTTCTCCGATCTCCTCGCCAGCATCGCCGACCGCGGCCGGTCGTTGCTCGGGCTCGAGGAAGAGCCGCGGGATCCCTCGCGGCAGGCCGCCGGCCTGCTGGAACTGTGCGAGGCGCTGCTCTCCGGCCGCGGCGAAGCCTCGGGCGCGGCCATCGGCATGGAAGTGCTCGAGCGTTACGTCAAGCTCGACCCGAAGGGGAAGCTGACGTTTTTCGACGCTCTGGCGCGCGACTATGGCCCCGACCCGAAACGCATCGAGAAAGCCCTGGAAGCCTGGCGCGCCAACCCGACGGAAGCCAACGCCTCGGACATTCACTTTCTCGCCGAGCCGCGCCGGCAGGAATTGTTCCGCCGGCTGAACCGCGCGCCCGGCGGCACCGCCGCGCTGGTGCGGATGCGCGAGGAGTTGCTCGATTTCCGTCGGGAAAACCCCTCGCTCGACACCATCGACCGCTGCCTCGCGCATCTCTTCACGTCCTGGTTCAATCGCGGCTTTCTGGTGCTGAGGCGGATCGACTGGTCGACGCCGGCCAGTATTCTGGAAAAAATCATCCGCTACGAGGCGGTGCACGAAATCCGCGACTGGGACGATCTGCGCCGGCGCATCGATCCGGCGGATCGCCGCTGCTACGCGTTTTTCCACCCCGCGCTCGTCGACGAGCCGCTGATTTTCGTCGAGGTGGCGCTCACGGGAGAGGCGCCCGCGGCCATCGCGCCGCTGCTGGCGGAGACCCGCGCGGTGGCGCGGGTCGATCAGGCGCGAACCGCGGTGTTTTACTCGATTTCCAATTGCCAGCGCGGCCTCGCCGGCATTTCCTTCGGCAATTTCCTGATCAAGCAGGTCGTCGAGGAATTGCGCCGCGAATTGCCGAAACTCGAGACCTACGTGACGCTTTCGCCCGTGCCAGGCTTCATGAGGTGGCTGCGCGCCCGGGCGCCGGACCTCGGCCCCGAAGAGCGCGTGACCGCCGCGAAGATCATGGACCCCGCCTGGGCTGCCGAGGCGGACAAGGCGGAGCCCCTGCGCAAGCCCGTGGAAGCCCTCGCGGCGGAGTATTTCCTGCAGGCGCGCGGCTCGAACGGGAGGCCCGTCGATCCCGTGGCGCGGTTTCACCTGGGCAACGGGGCGCGGCTGGAGCGGATCAACTTTCTCGGCGATTGTTCGCTGAAAGCCCTGAAGGACGGCGCCGGGCTGATGGTGAACTACCTTTACGATCTCGACGACATCGAAAAAAACCACGAGGCCTACGCCAACCAGCGCGTCGTCGCCGCCTCCTCCGCCGTCCGTCGCTCGCTGAAGGGGGCCGGGCGCTCCCGCTTGCAACTTTCCGCGGGCTCGTCCAGTTAGAGCGGGATTTCCAGCCTCCGGACGAGACCCATGGCCTGCTATCTCCACGACGTGATTTCCCGCCGCGCGCCGGCGGCGGACAAGGTTTTCATCGAGAACCACGACGGCGCGAAGATCACCTACGGCGATCTGGCCGCCGGCTCCGCCCGCATGGCGAACGTGCTGAAAAGCCTTGGCGTGCGACCCGGCGACCGGGTGGCCGTCCAGGTCGAGAAATCGCCGGAAGCCCTGATCCTTTATCTCGCCTGCGTGCGCGCCGGCGCCGTGTTCCTGCCGCTCAACACGGCCTACACGCCCGCGGAAATCGAATATTTCCTCGGCGACGCCGAGCCATGGGTGTTCGTTTGCGATCCCGCGCAGAAGGCGCGGCTCGATCCCGTCGCGGCCAAATGCGGCGTCGCCCATGTCGAGACGCTCGGCGTCCGGCGCGACGGCTCGTTCATGGACCAGGTCGCCGCGGCGTCTCCCGATTTCGAGGACGTGGAGCGCGGCCCCGACGATCTCGCGGCCATCCTCTACACGTCCGGAACGACCGGTCGCTCGAAGGGAGCGATGCTCTCCCACGACAATCTCGCCTCCAACGCGCTGACGCTGGTGGATTACTGGCGCTTCACCGAAAAGGACGTGCTGATCCACGCCTTGCCGATCTACCACACGCACGGCCTGTTCGTGGCGACCAACGTGTTGTTGCTCGCGGGCGGCTCGATGTTCTTCCTGCCGAAGCTCGACGCGGACGCGATCATGCGGCTGATGCCGCGCGCGACCTGCATGATGGGCGTGCCGACGTTCTACACGCGGCTGTTGCAGCACCCCGGCCTGACGCCGGAGGCGACGAAACACATGCGTCTCTTCATTTCCGGCTCGGCGCCGCTGCTCGCCGAAACCCACCGCGAATGGCGCGCGAAAACCGGCCACGCCATTCTCGAGCGCTACGGCATGACCGAGACCAACATGAACACGTCGAACCCCTATGACGGCGACCGCGTCGCCGGGACGGTGGGCTTCCCGCTGCCGGGCGTCAGCGCCCGCATCAGCGATCCGGAGACCGGCGCGCCGACGCCGCGCGGCGAAATCGGCATGATCGAGGTGAAAGGCCCGAACGTCTTCAAGGGCTACTGGCAAATGCCGGAAAAGACAGCCGCCGAGTTCCAGCCCGACGGCTTCTTCATCACCGGCGATCTCGGCAAGATCGACGAACGCGGTTACGTGCACATCGTCGGCCGCGGCAAGGATCTGGTGATTTCCGGCGGCTTCAACGTTTACCCCAAGGAAGTCGAGGACGAGATCGACGCCATGCCCGGCGTGATCGAAAGCGCCGTGATCGGCGTGCCGCACGCCGATTTCGGCGAGGGCGTCACCGCCGTCGTGGTGAAGGACAAGGCGTCCGGCCTCGACGAGAAGGCCGTGATCGCCGCGCTGACGGAGCGGCTCGCGAAATTCAAACAGCCCAAGCGCGTGATCTTCGTCGACGACCTTCCGCGCAACACGATGGGCAAGGTGCAGAAAAACGTGCTGCGTGACACCTACGCCAAGCTATATTCGGCCTGATCCGGCGGGCCTGTCCCGCCCCGGCGGAGGGAGCGCTCCTTCCCCAGAAGGGGAAGGAAACGATCTTGCCCCGCGACGTGACGAAACAACAGAGCGCGCCCGCGCGACGCGCGTCTCCATCGTCGTTCCCGCGCTGAATGAATCCCTCGCCATCGAGGCGGCGCTGGCCGCGGCGCGACCGCTTCGCGCCGCGGGGCATGAAATCATCGTCGCCGACGGCGGCAGCGCGGACGACACGCGCGCGAAAGCCGCGCCGCTGTGCGATCTCGTCGTCGAGGCGCCGCGCGGGCGCGCCAGCCAGATGAACGCCGGCGCGGCGCGGGCGAGCGGCGATATCCTGCTGTTTCTGCACGCCGACACGCGCCTGCCGCCGGACGCGGCGCGACTCGTCGTCGAGGGCCTCGCGCGAAGCGGCAAGGCCTGGGGGCGTTTCGACGTGCGCGTCGAGGGCGAGCCCTTCATGCTGCGCGTCATTGGCCGCATGATGAACCTGCGCTCGCGCCTCACCGGCGTCGCCACCGGCGATCAGGCGATCTTCGTCCGCGCCGATGTTTTTCGCGCGACCGGGGGCTTTCCCGATTTGCCGCTGATGGAGGACATCGCCTTTTCGACCGCGATGAAAAAGCGCGGCGCGCCGCTGTGTCTTTCGGCGCGCGTCGCGACATCGGGACGCCGCTGGGAAAAGCATGGCGTCTGGCGCACGATTCTGCTGATGTGGCGACTGCGCGCCGCGTTTTTCCTCGGCGCCGATCCCCGGAGGCTCGCGGAGCGCTATGGCTACGCCCCACGCAAGTCCTGAGTGCGCCATCGCCGTTTTCGCCCGCGCTCCCGTGCCCGGCGAGGCGAAGACGCGCCTCGTTCCCAAACTCGGCGCGGAGGGCGCGGCGAAGCTGCACGCGCGGCTCGTCGAGCGCATGTTGCGCACGGCCAGTCGCGCGGGCCCCGGCCCGGTGACGCTGTGGTGCGCGGGCTCGCCCGACCATCCCTTTTTCCGCGCCTGCGCCGAAACATTCGGCGTCCGCCTCGTGGAGCAAGCGCCCGGCGATCTTGGCGAGCGGATGCACGCGGTTTTCGTCGAACGCGCCGGACGGCCCGCGTTGCTCGCCGGGACCGACTGCCCCGCGATCACGACGGATCACCTGCGCGCCTGCGCCCGCGCGCTGGCCGAGGGCGACGACGCCGTGTTCCTGCCGGCGGAAGACGGCGGCTATGGCCTCGTCGGGCTCAACCGGCCGGTTCCGGAGATTTTCCGCGACATGACCTGGAGCACCGACACGGTCATGGCGGAGACCCGCGCGCGTTTGCGCGCGCTCGGCCTCGTCTGGCGCGAGCCGGCGACAATCTGGGACGTCGACCGGCCGGAAGACGCGGACAGGCTCGCTGCCAGCAGACTCATGGACGACGCGCCGCCGCTTGCTTGACCCCCGGCGCCGCCGTGCCCCATAAAGTCCGCGCTGAATTTTCCGAAATCCGGAGGGGTGGACCATGGACGACAAATCGGGCGGTTTCGCCGATTCCTCGCAACAATTGCACGAATCGCTGGATTCCAGGATCAAGCAGGGCGTTCCGACGTTCTTCAGGCTCGAAGCGCAATTGCCGACCCGGGGGCGCACCAACATTCCCCTCGCCTCGTCGGAAAACATGTGGGTCGTGCTGAAGACCTACGCGTCCGGCGGCGAGAACGAATTGCACACGCATCCGCACGAGGACCACACGTTCATCGTGTTGCAGGGCCAGGCGAAGTTTTACGGGCCGGCGGGCGAAACGAAGATCGTCGGGCCGAACGAGGGCGTGCTGCTGCCGCACGGGACGTTTTACTGGTTCCACGTGTGCAGCGAGGAGCCGCTGGTCATGGCCCGCGTCGGCGCGGGCACGAAGGACGGCGACCGCTTCGCCCGCCTCGACATCGACGGCGGCGTGATGGAAGGCGACGATCCCCGCAACAAGCAGGTTCCCGTCATCCTTTCCGACGCCTGGTACGGCAGAAGCTGACGGTCGCGGACGCCGGCGCGATGGGCTTTGAACTCGCCATCTCGAACGTCTCGCACAGCTACGGCAAGGTGCGGGCGCTCGAGGACGTGTCGGTGACGTTGCGCGAGGGCGAAATCCTCGCGGTGATCGGCCCTTCCGGCTGCGGCAAGTCCACGTTGCTCGGCATCGTCGGCGGACTTGTCGCGCCCTCCTCCGGCTCGGTTTCGCTCCTCGGCGAAACACCCTCCGGCACGCTCAATCCCTTCACCTTCATCTTCCAGGATTTCGCGCTGCTGCCGTGGCGCACGGTCGCCGGCAATGTCTCGCTGCCGCTGGAGCATCACCCGATCGGCGCCGCCGACCGCGCCGCGCGCGTCGCCGACGCGCTGGCGCGCACCGGCCTCGCGGATTTCGCCGGCGCCCTGCCAAAGCAATTGTCCGGCGGCATGCGCCAGCGCGTCGGCATCGCCCGCGCGCTCGTCGTCAAGCCGGCGGTTTTCCTGATGGACGAGCCGCTCTCGGCGCTCGACGGGCAGACGCGCGAATTGCTGATGGACGATTTCGAGGACATCTGGAAGCGCGAGAAAACCACGGGGATTTACGTCACCCACAATCTCGACGAGGCCATCCGCATGGCCGACCGCGTCATGGTGCTGCGTCGCCGGCCCGGCCGCGTGCGCGAGATCGTCAACGTGCCCACGCCGCGCGGCGAGCGGCGCGAACCGGAGCATCAGGCCGCCATGCGGCGGCTGCACGAACAACTCTGGGACAACATTCGCGAGGAAGCCAAAATGGCGGACCGGGAGGTTATCCATGGTTGACGTTCCCGCCGCCGGGGCGCGGCGCGGCGTGGCGATCTCGTTTCGCGGCGGCGGATTCGCGCCCGTTTCCATCACCTGGGTCAGCGTGCTTTTCTTCGTCGCGCTGGTCGGCTTCTGGCAACTCGCCAGTTCGCGCGGCTGGGTGAGTTCGCTGTTCCTGCCGGGTCCGCTGCGCATCGTGGACGCGTTGAAAGACCTCGCGGTCTCGGGCGAACTGACGGGGCACGTCACCGCGTCGCTGGCGCGCATCGGCGCCGGCTGGGCGATCGGCGCGCTCGCGGGCGTCGTCGTCGGCGGGCTGATCGGTCTTTTCTCGATCTGGCGCAGTATCGGCGTTCCCTTCATCGCCGCGATGTTTCCGATCCCGAAAATCGCGCTGCTGCCGCTGTTCATTCTCTGGCTCGGCATCGGCGAGGCGCCGAAGGTCGTCACCATCGCGCTCGGGGTTTTTTATCCCATCGCCATCGGCACCTACGCGGGCGTCGACAACGTCGCGCGCACGCTGATCCGCATGGGCCAGAGCTTCAACATGCCGTTCCATCACATCGTCTTCAAGATCGTGGCGCCCGGAACGCTCCCCTCCGTGCTGGCCTCCATACGCATCTCCACGTCGATCGCGCTCATCCTCATGGTCTCCGCCGAAATGATCGGCGCCGACAGGGGCCTCGGCACGTTTCTGCTCACCGCCGGCAATCTCATGCAGACGGACAAGCTGATGGCCGGCATCGTCGTCGTCGCGACGATCGGCCTTTGCATCAGCGGATTGCTGACGATCGTCGAACGGGCGTTGCTGTCGTGGAGGTGACCCCAGGCGCCGGCAAGGAAGGAACAATGATCAAACGGATTCAGGGATTCACGCTCCTCGCCCTCGCGTTGTTCGCCACGCCCGCGGCGGCGCAGGAGTCCATCGCGCAATTCTACAAGGGCAAGACGCTCTCCATGCTCGTCGGCGCGCCCCCCGGCGGCGGCTACGATCTCTATGGCCGCATGGTCGCGCGCCACATGAGCAAGCACCTTCCGGGCGCGCCCGCTTTCGTCGCCACCAACATGGTCGGCGCGGGCGGCAACCTCATGGTGGAATACGTCAACGGCGTCGCGGCGAAGGACGGCACGGTGATCGGCACCGTGGCGCCGGGCACGATGCTGGAGCCGTTGCTCGGCGACAAGACGAAGGTGAAGTTCGATCCGGCGAAGCTCAACTACATCGGCAGCGCCAACAAGGAGATTTACGTCTGCTTCGTGCGCGCCGACGCGCCGGCGAAAAGCTTCGCGGACGCGATGACGCAGGAAGTCATTCTCGGCGCGACCGCCGAGGGCGGCACGACGCGCGACCTGCCGATCCTGCTCAACAACGTGCTTGGCACGAAATTCCGCGTCGTCAGCGGCTATCCCGGCACGCGCAACATCGTCATGGCCATCGAAAAGGGCGAGGTGCAGGGCCAGTGCGGCACCGGCTGGTCGAGCATCACGACGCTGCATCCCGACTGGTTCAGGAATGGCGCGGCGCGCGTTCTCGCCATCGAAGGCGCGAACACGGCGCCCGATCTCGAGGCGATGAAGACGCCGTTCACGACGGATTTCGCGAAAACGCCCGAACAGAAGCAGATTCTCGATCTCGTCTACAGCCAGGCGACATTCGGGAGGCCCTTCCTCGTCGCCCCCGAAGTTCCCGCGGAGCGGGTCGAGGCCCTGCGCGCGGCGTTCGACAAGACGATGGTCGATCCGGAATTCCTGGCCGAGGCGAAAAAAATCGGCCTCGACATCCGCCCGCTTTCGGGCGCCGAGGTGCAGGCGCTGGTGACGAAGACCTACGCGACGCCGCCGGACGTGATCGAAAAAGCGCGGAAGGCGATGGCGGCTCGTTGAGCCGATCCGGAACCGCCCCGGGAGGCGACATGAAACAGTGGACACGACCCCGCGTTTTCATCCTCGCCGCCCTGCTGGCGACGGCCACGCCAGCCCTCGCGCAAGATTCCGTCGAGCAATTCTATCGCGGCAGGACCGTCAATCTCGTCATCGGCTCCAACGTCGGCGGCGGATATGATTTTTATGGCCGGCTCGTCGCGCGCCATCTCGGCAAACACATTCCGGGAAAGCCGAACATCGTGCCGTCCAACATGGCGGGCGCGGGCGGCAACACGGCGGCGGGCTACGTCTTCTCCGTCGCGCCGAAGGACGGAACGGCGATCGCCGCCTCGTCCTCGGGCTCGCTGCTCGACGCGCTGATCGGCGACAAGTCCATCGTGCGTCACGATCCCCTCGGGTTCAATTTCATCGGCAGCGCCAATTCGGAAGTCTCGCTCTGCCTCGCGCGCAAGGACGCGGCCGTGCAAAAATTCGCGGACGCCTTCGCCACGGAGATTCTGATCGGCTCCAGCGGCGGCACGACGCGCGACTTGCCGATGGCGCTCAACAACGTGCTGGGGACGCGCTTGAAACTCATCAGCGGCTATCCCGGCACGCGCGAGGTCATGCTCGCCATGGACAAGGGCGAGGTGCAGGGCCTCTGCGGCATCGGCTACACGAGCACGATTTCGCAAAAGCCCGAGTGGTTCAAACCGGACTCGCCGGTGCGCGTGCTCGTGCAGGAAGCGGTGAAAGGCCTCCCCGACCTCGACCGCGCGGGCGCGCCGCTGGCGGTGGATTTCGCCAGAACCGCGGAACAAAGGGAAATTCTCGAAATCATTTATTCGCAGTTGCTGTTCACGCGCCCGTTCATGATGGCGCCGGAGGTTCCCGCCGAACGCGTCGCGGCCATCCGCGCGGCGTTTCTCCGGACGCTGGCGGATCCGGAGCTTCTCGCCGAGGCCGCGAAGCTGAACCTCGTGATCGACGCCATGTCCGGCGAGGCGCTCGGCGCGATGATCCGCGGGCTCTACGCGAAACCGCCGGACGTCATCCGGAAGGTGCGCGCGGCCCTCGCCTCGCCCTGAGCGGCGCGGCATTGACCCTGCGCCTTCGTCGTGTTTCAAACCAGCCATCAGGACGCGCCGGCAAAGGGCTGGCGCGACCGTATTTCTCATCGGGAGGACAGCATGAGCGACGTCATTGAACTCGAAAACGTGAAGATCGAACGCGACGGCAAGACCACTTTCATCATTCTGAACCGTCCCGAGAAGCGCAACGCGATGAGCCCGCAGCTGCACATCGACATGTGCGAGGCTCTCGACTGGGCCGAGGAAGACGACCAGACCCAGGTCGTGGTCATCACCGGCGCCGGCGGCAATTTCTGCGCCGGACAGGATCTCAAGCTCTATTTCCGCGGCACCGAGGGCGACGCCCGCGCCCGCGTGCGCGCCCGCCGCGCCGCGCATGAATGGCGCTGGAACAAGTTGTCGCGCTTCCCCAAGGCGACCATCGCCATGGTGCATGGCTATTGCTTCGGCGGCGGATTCACGCCCGTGATCGCGTGCGACTTCGCCATCGCGGCCGACGACGCGTCGTTCGGTCTGTCGGAAGTCAACTGGGGCATCATTCCCGGCGGTCTCGTCGCCTGGGCGGTGACGCAGGCGATGAACTATCGCGACGCCATCTATTACTCGGTCACCGGCGATCGCTTCTCCGGCAAGGAAGCCGGCCAGATGAAGTTCGTCAACAAGTCGGTGCCGCTGGCGCAGCTGCGCGAGACGACCATGGAGCTCGCGCGCAAGCTCGAGGCCAAGAGCCCGGCGGCCGTGCGCTACACCAAGGAAGCCGTGCGCTCGGTTCGCGGCATGTCGCAGGACCAGGCGCTCGACTACCTCAACTGCAAGAGCGACGCGCTGAAGTCGATGGACCCGGAGAAGGGCCGCGAAAAGGCGATGAAGATGTTCCTCGACGACAAGGTCTTCAAGCCCGGCCTCGGCGAATTCAAGCGCTGAGACAGGCAAGCCGATGCGTCACCCGATCGCGAGGACTTTCCGTCGCGCGAGGCTGGCGGGCCCGGTTCTGGCCGCGACTCTCGTCGCGGCCTCGCCGGCTCCCGCGAGCGCGGCGGATTCCGCGCTGATCGAGGCGGCGCGCAAGGAAGGCAAGGCCGTCTGGTACACGACGCAGATCATCAACCAGTTCGCGCGGCCGGCGGCCGAGGCCTTCGAAAAAAAATACGGGGTCAAGGTCGATTACGTCCGCGCGGATTCGAACGAAGTGGCGCTGCGCCTGCTCAACGAGGGCCGCGCCGGACGCGTCCAGGCGGACGTGTTCGACGGCACGTCGGCGGTCGCGCGGCTGAAGGGCGAAAATCTCGTGCTGAAATGGGCGCCGGAAAACGCGCGCCGTTTCCCCGCGCAATATCTCGATCCGGACGGCTACTGGATCGCCACCAACCTCTACGTGCTGACGCCCGGCGCCAACACCGACCTCGTGCCGAAGGGCACGGAGCCGCGCACGTTCGCCGACCTTCTCAATCCCCGGTGGAAGGGCAAGATCGCCTGGAATTCCGCGCCGGCGACGTCCGCGGCGAGCGGCTTCATCGGCGTCGTGCTGACCGAAATGGGCGAGGAGAAGGGCCTCGCCTATCTGAAGGAACTGGCGAAGCAGAACGTCACGGGCGTTCAGGTCGCGGCGCGCCAGGTGCTCGATCTCGTCATCGCCGGCGAATATTCCATCGCCCTGAACATTTTCAACAATCACGCCGTGATCAGCGCGGCGAAGGGCGCTCCGTCGGACTGGATTCCCATGAATCCGGCCATGGCCATTCCCTCGGTGATCTCGATCACGAAGGACGCGCCACACCCGAACGCCGGCAAGTTGCTGGTCGATTTCCTCGCTTCGGAAGATGGACAGAAGCTCTATCGCGACGCAGACTACATGCCCATCGATCCCGCCGTGCCGCCGCGCGATCCCGCGTTGCGGCCCGATGGCGAAAAATTCCGCGCCGTGGCCTTCACCCCGGAGGGGATCGAGGCCAACATGGGCAAATGGGCGGCCGTCTACAAAGACATATTCCGCTGAGGAGGATTGAATGCCCGCGGATTTCGCGATTCACGACAAGCCGGCCGCCACGCCGTCGGGCGCCTGGACGAAGCGGCTCTTCGCGACGGGCGACAAACGCTGGCTCGCGCTCGCCATCGGCATCGTGCTTTGCGCCCTGGTGCTGCCGCCGCTGATCTTCCTCCTCGAGGGTAGCGTCACCGTGGAAACCGCCGGCGTGACGCGCTTCACGCTGGAGCGGTTCCGTTCCATCGTCAACCAGAAGGGCTTCCTTGAAAGCGCGGCGAATTCCTTCATTTTCTCGGTCGGCAGCGCCGTGCTCGCGCTGTTCCTCGGCGGCGCGGTCGCCTGGCTCGTCGAACGCACGAACACGCCGTTCAAGCCGCTGGCCTATCTGACGACGATCATTTCCATGGGCACGCCCTACGTGCTCTACGTCAGCGCCTGGCTGCTGTTGCTGGCGAAATCCGGCCCGATCAATTCCTGGTATCGCCAGGTCACCGGTTCGACGGAGGTGCTGATCAACGTCTATGGCCTGTTCGGCATGATCCTCGTCGAGGGATTGCTGTGGTCGCCGCTGGTGTTCCTGCTGCTGGGCGCGACCCTGCGCAACTTCAATCCCGAACTCGAGGAAGCCGCGCGCATGAGCGGCGCGAGCGCGTGGGACACGATCCGGCGCGTCACGCTCAAACTGTCGATGCCGTCGATCCTCGCCCTCTCCATGCTGGTCTTCATCCGCGCGCTCGAGGCCTTCGAAGTGCCGGCGCTCGTCGGCCTGCCGGGCCGGGTGCACGTTCTGACGACGGACATTTACGACACGATGCACCTGACCATGCCGCCGGATCTCGGCTCGGCGAGCGCGTTGTCGGTGCTGCTGCTCATCCTGGTGTCGATCCTGCTGTATTTTTACGGGCGGCTGACGCGCAACGCGGAGAAGTTCGCGACGATCACCGGCAAGAACTTCCGACCCAACCAGCTCGATCTCGGAGTCTGGCGCTATCCGGCCGGCTGCGTGCTGCTGCTGAACTTCACGCTGTTGCTGGTGCTGCCGGCCATCATTCTCGTGTGGGCGTCGCTGCTGCCGTTCTACACGACGTTCAGCTGGGCGGCCTACGCGCGGATCACGACGATCAACTACCTGCATGTGTTCCAGTCGTCGCGCTATATCTCGCTGCTCGCCAACACGTTCATCATCGCGGTCGTCACCGCGACGGCGGTGATGATGATCGCCTCGCTCACCGCCTGGCTCACCGTGCGCAAGGCGCCGGGCTCGAAGCTCCTCGACCAGCTCGCGACGACGCCGCTCGTCTTTCCGGGCATCGTGCTCGGCGTCGGCGTGATGCAATTGTTCCTGAGCCTGCCCATCGGCGTTTACGGCACGATCTGGATCATCGTCTGGGCCTTCGTCATCAACTACATGCCCTATGGCGTGCGCTATTCCTTCGCGGGCATGTTGCAGGTGCATCGCGAGCTCGAGGAGGCCGCCGCCGTGGCGGGCGCCATGCCCATGACCGGCTTCCGCCGCGTCGTCTTGCCGCTGCTGTCGCCCTCGCTCATCGCCGGCTGGCTGTTCATCTTCCTGCTGGCGACCCGCGTTTTGTCGCTGCCCGTGCTGCTGTCCGGCCCCAGTTCGCAGACCATGGCGGTGGCCATGTTCGACCTGTGGGGCAACGGCCAGGGGCCGGAACTGGCGGCGCTCGGGCTGCTGTGGAGCGTCGCGATGACCTGCATCGCGGTGACTTTCTATTTCGTCGCGCGGCGTTCGGGCGTGGGAATTCACGGACAGCGCTGACCAGGGGGACGCTGGACCCGGGGCGCGCGGCTCGTGTAGGAGAAGGCTCGCCCTTCAACCCGGGAGTTTGCGCCCTTGGCCGTGCCGCGCCGAGTTATCGTTCCGCTGATCGTGGCCTGCGCCCTGTTCATGCAGAACCTCGACTCCACGGCGCTCGCGACCGCCCTTCCCGCCATGGCGATCTCGCTCGGCCAGACGCCGTTGCGCCTTCACCTCGCCATCACCGTCTTCATGCTGTCGCTCGCCGCGTTCCTGCCGGTCAGCGGCTGGGTGGCGGACAAGTTCGGCGCGCGGACGATTTTCCGGCTGGCGATCATCGTCTTCACGCTGGCCTCGATCATGTGCGGGCTGGCCAGCAATTTCGAAATGTTGCTGATCGCCCGCGCCATCCAGGGCGCCGGGGGGGCGCTGATGGTGCCCGTGGGGCGGCTGATCCTGCTGCGCTCGGTGCCGAAATCCGAACTCATCGCCGCCATGGCGCTGATGGGGATGCCCGCGCTGATCGGACCGATCATCGGCCCCGTGGTGGCCGGCCTCATCCTGACCGTGACGACCTGGCGCTGGATCTTCTGGCTCAACGTCCCCATCGGAATCCTCGGGATCGTCCTCGCGACGATCTTCATCGACGACGTGCGCGAGCCCGACGTTTCGCCCTTCGACTGGCCGGGCTTCGTTCTGTCGAGCTTCGGCCTGTGCGGAACCCTGTTCGGCCTCGACGCGCTGACGACCCACGATTCCTTCGACCCCGTCGCGCTGGGGGCGCTCGCGGCGGGGCTGATTTCGCTGATCCTCTATGTCTTTCACGCGCGGCGCGCGGCGAATCCCATTCTCGATCTCGCCCTGCTGAAATTTCCGACCTTCCGCATCAGCGTCGGCGGCGGCTCGTTTTTCCGCATCGGCGTCGGCGCGGTGCCTTTCCTGCTGCCGCTGATGATGCAACAGGGCTTCGGCTACACGCCGCTGCACTCGGGGCTCGTCACCTTCATGTCGGCGGCGGGATCCTTCGGCATGCGCTCGATCGCGCGGCGCGTGCTGCGCCGGTTCGGCTTCCGCTCCGTTCTGGTCTGGAACACCTTCATCACCTGTTTCTTCACCGGACTGTGCGCGTTGTTCACGCCCACGACGCCCTACGCCGTGATGATCGCCGTGATTTTCTGCGGCGGCCTGTTCCGCTCGCTGCAATACACCGCGCTGAACACGATCGGCTACGCCGACATCGACACGAAGTTGATGAGCCAGGCCACCAGCTTTTCCCAGATGGTCCAGCGCCTCGCGCTGAGCGCCGGCGTCGCGGTCTCCGCCTTCGTCCTGCATCACGCGAGCAACGGCGAGGCGACCTTGCCCGTCCACGCCTTCGCGGCTGCCTTCGTCGTGGTCGCCCTGCTCTCGGCCCTGTCGGTCGTCAGCTTCGTGCGTCTCGCCCCGGACGCCGGCGCC
>CAISEY010000119.1 GCA_903884435.1 uncultured Hyphomicrobiales bacterium
CCGAGCATGGGCCGGCCGGCGACCATCGACATAGGCCGGATCGGAAAGCTTTGGTGGCCCGACGTTTCGCCGCGCGGAGCATAGATCAGGCGAAACTCGGGATAGTACCGAACCTCGCCATCCTTGCGTTCGTCCCGCTCGGAGATCAGCAGGCCAGCAAAGACGCCCGTGTCACGCAACAGCCGCTCGAAGCGCTGATGGGGCGTCGCCTCCCAGCCGTCGAGGGCGTTCCGGGCATCAGGATCGACTCCTGGCGCCTCGATCCGCACGAGAAGTTGCCAGCGGCGATCACCGTCACCGAGCTCCGCGGCAGCCCATGTCGGTCGAAGTGTGGTGCCGTGCTCCGGGAGCGCCACGAGCAGTTCGTCCGGAATGGCCGGACCGCCGGGCGCACCAGCGACGTGGCGCGCTTCCCAGCCCAGAACCTGTTCGAAGAACGCCCAGGGATCAGTGAGCGCAGGCTTGGAAAGCTCCGAGCCGATAATCTCGGCAACCTGGCCGGTGTCGATTGGCGTTTGCCTGAGCGGCAATAACCCCAATTCCTTGAGGAGCGTCGGCGCGACGACGAGGCCCACCGGGGGCACATGGTCGAGCCATTCGAGATCGGGGTCGCGATAGATTTCCGCAGCCATGATGCTTACCCCGATACCGGCCAGAGATAGACGAGGCCGACGGGCTCCAGCCGATGCGCTCGCACCTCATAGGAGTCGCGAAGCCGTTTCGGTTCATCGCGCAATTCACGTTCAAGGCGCGTCAGGCGACCTTCCCAGTGCCGCCGGTCCGCTTCTCGCTCGCGCCGCTCCTCGGGTACGAGATCGAGGGTGAGCTGATTGGGATCGAACTCTTTTGCCGCCTTGGCGATGCGTGATCGCTGCTGTTCGAGCAGGTCTGACAGCGATCGCGCCTCCTCCTCTCCTCGCTTCTGGAGTTGCGCCGTAACCGTCGTCAGTCGCTCTGAGGCGATCTTTTCCAAGGCCGGGACGAGGTCGGCGATATCCTTAGCGACGAGAGCCTGGATGCGGGCGACGGCGGCGCCTGACGCTTCGCGGGCGTCACGCAGCGCGTCTTCGAGCTGATTGAGGGTCTTCTCCTCGCCACTCTCGCCCAGCGGTCGGAGCGCCTTGCGGTCGCGTTCTGACTCCGTCCAGATCGCGGTAATCGGAATGACTTCTTCATGCAGCCGGGCTGCGCCAGCGCCAAAGACCGCAAGGCGTCCCATCAGTACGATACGAGGCTGCGCGCCCGGCCCGTAGATGACCGACACCCGCGAAAGCTTGGACTGGAAGCCCTGGCTTAGGAAGCGAGACAGAAGTCGTCTGACCAGGCGGTGCTCAAGATGCACCTGCACCACGTTCGAGGCGTCACGGCCGTCGGCCATGATCGGCGGACTGAAGGCAATTGACCGGATGGGCGCATCGCGCCGCCAGTCGCCGAGACGCTCACCGCGCTTCCGCGGCCGAACCCGCAGATCGTCGAAGGCATCGTCCCAACCCGCGTCCTTTGTGAATGCCGGATCGTTGGGATCGAGACGGTAGGTTTCCACCTTGCCGACCGCCGGCCCACGGGCGTCGTCCAGAACATAACCGGCGCGCGACAACGCCGCCGCAGCCACACGATGAAGATCTTCCGGGTCGACACCGACACGTTCGCGCGAACGTTCGAGTGCGCGCTGCAGATCGGCCTGCTCCTTCAGCAACCGTTCGTGACGCGCGCGCTCGTCGTCGTCCATTTCGGCGCGCGCGCGATTGAGCCGTTCGGCATCGCTTTCCTCAGCAATGGCACGAGCGATCGCCGCGCCCTGACCGCGCAAAATGCCGCCTTCGGCCAGACGCTTCGCGATGCGCTCTTCAATCACTTGGCCGACCGATCCGAGCTGCTCGCGGATGGTCTCCGTCTTACGGACCAACGCCTCCAAAACGATGTCGGCTTCGCGCTGCTCGTAACGAAAATATCGGCAAATGACCTGTTTCGCCGGTTGGAGCTTACGATCGATACGGCCGTTGCGCTGCTCCAGCCGGGACGGGTTCCACGGCAGATCGAAATGAATCATGTCGGAGCAATAGCTTTGGAGGTTGATGCCTTCGCGGGCGGCATCAGTGCAGATCAGGATGCGCAAGGGCTCAACGTCGGGATCAGCGTTGAACGCTCGTTTCACCTCTTCCCTTCGATCCGATCCAGTTGCGCCAGTGAAGACGCCAATTCGGTCGTCAGCGTGATCCGTATCCGACACCGCCTCTCGCAGGCGTCGTTCGAGCCACCGCCGGGTGTCCTCGTATTCTGTGAAAATGATGAGACGCCGGCGATTCCAGTTTTGGCCGCTGAGAAGGTTGGCTTTGATCCAATCGGTCAACCAGCGCACCCGGGCGTCGGGCCGCGACGCGTAGCGCTCTGCAATGGCCAGCATATCATCGACCGCGGCAAGTTCAGCGCGCAGGTCTCCCTTCGCTGCGTCGGCAACGCCAAGGGCTGAAGCGGCCTCGGCCGTGGCGTCGTCATCCGCGTCGATAGTTTTTTCGGCGCGCTCGTCTTCAAGCCCAAGCTCGGCGCTGTCTTCGCTCGCCGGGCCGCCCACAAACGCGAGCGCGGCGGCAGCGACCAGGCCGGCTTCTTCGCCATCGAGCATTCGCTGCAATGTCGCCCTGTGGACTTTCAGGGTCCGCGCGAACGCCGCGACCGACGACAACAGCCGTTGCTGGAGACCTACAAAGGCCAGCTTCGCCATCGACGCCTTTTGGGTCGGAAGATTAGCGATGCGCCGCATCCGCATCTCGCCGTACGCGGCAAGCTGCCGGGCGAGTGCGAGTTCAGGCGTGTCCTCCGGCAGACCGTCGATGCGAATCGCCTCGATGATCCGCTCCGGGAACGCTTCGCCAAGGCGCCGAAGATCGGCCTTAAGCCGCCGAACCATGACGGGCTCAAGATCCTTTGGGCGAACCTCCACACCCCGAGTGAAGCGCTGGGGATCAAGCATCTCAAGCAAAGCCGAGAAGCTGTTCGAGTGCCCATTGTGTGGCGTGGCTGTCAGGAAAAGGCGGTGCTCGAACCGCTCGCCGAGTTCACGAACGGCCTTCGTGAGCTGGCTTGAGATTGCGTAGCGAATGCCCGCCGCGGGCGCGGCGTGGTGCGCCTCGTCCAAAACGAATAGGGCACGGGCGCGAAACTCGCCGAGCACGTCGCGGAGCCCAGCCGCATAAACCTCATCCGTGAGGAGACGGTGCGAGACGATGAATCGCGAGCCGGTCGCCCAAGGATTCACGGAGAAGCCCCGAAGCCGGCGCATCTCGCCTATCCGCTCCCTGTCGATGATTTCGAACGAAAGCCCGAACTTCGCTTCCAGTTCGTCCTTCCACTGGATCGTCATAGCGGGCGGGGCCGCAATGACGATGAAATCGATCCGCCGCCGCAGCAGTAGCTCTCGCGCGACTAAGCCTGCTTCGACGGTCTTGCCCAAGCCCACGTCATCCGCGATCAACAGATTCACGCGCGGAAGCCGCAACGCCTTACGAAGCGGGAGAAGCTGATAGGCATCGAGCCGAATGCCTGCCCGAAAGGGCGCTTGCAGAAGGTCGCGATCAGCGGCGGTCGCAGAACGCCATCTTATCGCGCGAAGGTGGGCGGCCAACACTTCAGCACGGTCAGGAAGGCCGGCGCCGACATTCCGCCACCCATCCTCATCGAGCACGACGGCGCCGATTTCGGCATCCCACAGGATTTCCAACCGCTCACCCTGAGCATCGTCGGAAATGCACGAGAGGTTGAGGGTCTGAAGGTCGTTAGCCTCCCCCTGGATTTCCTCGACCAACCACGGACGGCCCCGCAACTCGACGAAGCTTCCCGGTTCGATTGTCGCCCCAGCTGCTCTCTGCATTATTCGTCCCGCTTCTTGGTCTTGTCGGCTTTTTCAAACTCCCGCGCGGCAGCTTCCGTCAAACGCTCATATTCTTCGACTGCGAGCACGACCACGACGGCCCGACCGTGTTTTTCAACGGTCACGGGTTCAGCTCGGGCCATGTCGATGAGCCGACCGAAGTTGTATTTCGCATCTCTGGCCGAAAGCGTCTGCATGTTCCGCCCGTCGAAACCGGAGAGTCTATTTGTGGCCAAAATGGCCAAAATTACAAGCCAGACAATGACGTCGGCGGACACGGCAGGATGGTCCAGAACTAACAACCCATCCGATTCCTACGCTAGAGCCCCCCAGCGCCCTACGCGGTCAACTCAGCCCTTCCCATGGCCAGAGACTATCGGTTTCCATCGGCATCAGACGCCAAGCAAGGAGACCCCGTCATGGCCGCGATGCCCGAGCAATCCATCAAACGGACCATCCGCCGCGGCGAGCTGCGCCAGATCGTGCCGCTTGCCGACTCGACCATTTACGAG
>CAISEY010000120.1 GCA_903884435.1 uncultured Hyphomicrobiales bacterium
GGCTGAATTCGGACAGCGAACTCATCGTGATGAGCGCGTCGGGCGTGTCGCAGGCGCGGCTGATCCGGCCCTTCGCCGCGCTGACTCTGGCGGTGACGCTGGCGGTTGGCAGCCTGTCGCTCTGGATCATGCCGTGGAGTTTTTTCGAGCTGCGCAACATGATCATGAAGGTGCGCGCCGATTTTCTCACCCGCGTCGTGCGCGAGGGGCAGTTCACCACGCTCGACAAGGGGCTGGTGTTTCACTATCGCGAGCGCGCGCCCGGCGGCGGACTCAACGGCATTTTCATCCAGGACCGGCGCGATCCGGCGGACGTGCGGACCTATATCGCGGAAACGGGACGAAACCGCGACGAGGACGGCCAGAACTTCCTCGTCCTCGAAAAAGGCAGCCTGCAACGCCAGACCCGCGGCGGGCGCGATCCGCTGATGGTGGTGTTCCGCAGCTACGAGGTCGATCTCGCCCAGTTCGGGGCCGAGGGCGAGGGCGCGCCGCTGAAGGCGCGCGAACGAACCACCTGGAGCCTGGCGTTTCCCGACCTCGCCGACGCATGGGTGCAGCGCAATCGCGGGGCGATGCGGGCTGAACTCCATGACCGGCTGGTCAATCCGCTCTACGCCCTCGTGTTCGGCGCGGTCGGGTTCGCGGCGCTGTCGAGACCCAGGACAACGCGTCAGGGACGCGGCGTCGCGATTCTGGGCGCCATCGCGGTGGTGATCGGCCTGCGCGTCGCCGGCTTCGGATTCGCGGCCCTCGCCGCGCGGTCCGCGGCGGCGGTGTGGATGCTCTATTGTCTCCCGCTGGCCTCCGTGGGCGCGGCCCTGTGGTTGACCTTCGGCGATCCGCGAGCGCTTTTCAGAAAGCGGCGGATCCTCGGGGCGGAGCCGGCATGATCGGGCGTACGCTTTCCATCTATCTCGCGAAGCGTTTCCTGCTCACGATCGGCAGTGTGTTCGCGTGTCTGTTCGGACTGATCTACCTCGTCGATTTCGTTGAAATGCTGCGGCGCACCAGCGGCCTGCCCGACGCGACCACCCTGCTCGTCGCGGCCCTGTGCCTGCAACGGACGCCGGCGGTCTGCGAGCAAATCCTGCCGTTCGCGGTTCTCGCGGGCGCCATGTTCGCGTTCACCGGCCTGTCGCGCCGGCTGGAGCTCGTCGTGGCGCGGGCGGCGGGGATTTCGGCCTGGCAATTTCTCGCGCCGCCCGTGCTGATCGTGTTCCTGACGGGCGTTCTGTCGGTGGTCGCGTTCAACCCGCTGGCCGCCGGACTGAAGGAGCGGGCGGACCGGATCGAGGCGGAGATCTTCCGGGTCGGCAGGCCGCAAACCGACACCAGCCTCTGGATCCGGCAACGCAGCATAGACGGGCAATCCATTCTGCGGGCTGAATATTCCAGCGACGCGGGAACGCGGCTGACGACCGTCGCCGCCTTCGTCTATGATCCGAAAGGCGTCTTCGTCGAGAGGGTGGAGGCGGACACCGCCCTGCTGCGGCCGGGCTTCTGGGACTTGAAGAACGCCCGCGTGACCTCGCCGGACGAGGAGCCGCAATCGGTGGGGAATTATCTCCTCGCCACGAACCTGACGCCGGAACAGGTCACCCAATCCTTCGTCGCGCCGGAAGCCGTCTCTTTCTGGCGGTTGCCCGAAATCGGCCGCCGAACGGAAGAAGCGGGTCTGGATTCGGGGCTTTACCGCCTTCGTTATCAATCGCTTCTCGCGCGTCCACTGCTTTTGGTGGCCATGGTTCTCATTGCCGCTTCTTTTTCCTTAAGATTCTTCCGGTTTGGTGGCGTGGCCCGGATGCTTGCCGGTGGCGCCGGCGCGGGGTTCGTGCTTTATGTGGCGACGAAGCTGGTGGGCGATCTGGGCGGAGCGGGTTTGTTGAGCGCTCCGTTCGCGGCCTGGTCTCCGGCGGTGATCGGGAGTTTGTTGGGTACCTTGGTTTTGCTGCATCAAGAGGACGGTTGATGGGTCGGAGCGCCGGCCCAGTGAAGAGCCCGCCACGCCGGACCGCGATTCCGGCGACGGATTTTCGTTGCCTGTTGCTGGCGGGCGTCGCCCTCTTCCTCGCCGCGTGCAGCCCCGCCGGGGCGCAGTCCATCGCGGAACGTCTCGCCGGACCGAAAGACGAAAAGGGCGGCAAGGACCGTCTGCTCGTCCGCGCCGACGAGATGGTCTACGACCGCGACAGAAACTCGGTGGCGGCGCGCGGCGGCGTGCAGCTTTATTATCAGGGCCGCGTTTTGCAGGCCGACAAGGTTCTCTACGACCGGGAACACAGCAAGGTCTTCGCCGAGGGCCACGCCAAGATGACCGAACGCGACGGCACCGTCGCCTACGGGGACCGTTTCGAACTCACCGACGATTTCCGCGACGGCTTCATCGACAGCCTGCGGGGCGACACCGCGGACAAGACCCACATCACCGCCGCCCGCGCCGAGCGGGTCGCCGGCAATGTCTCGATCCTCGACCGCGGCACCTACACCGCCTGCGAGTGTGACGACGACGCCTCGAAACCGCCGCTGTGGCAGGTGCGCGCGAAGCGCATCATCCACAACGAAGACGAGCAGATGGTCTATTACGAGGACGCGTCGCTCGAATTTCTGGGCGCGCGCCTCGCGACCATTCCCTATTTTTCGATGGCGGACCCGAGCGTCACCCGCAAGAGCGGCGTCCTCGCCCCTCATTACGTCCTGAATTCCGCTCTTGGCTTCGGCCTCGCGACGCCCTTCTTCTGGGCGCCGGCGCCAAACTACGACGTGACGGTGACGCCGACCTACTACACGCGGCAGGGGCTGTTCCTGCAGGGCGAATGGCGCCATCAACTCGTCAACGGCGCCTACAACGTGCGCGCCGCCGGAATTTTCCAGAACGAGCCGGGCGCCTTCGCCGCGCCGCCCTATGGCGCCGGCAGCACGCGCTTTCGCGGATCGCTGGAAAGCTGGGGCCTTTTTCACATCAACGAAAAGTGGCGCTTCGGCTGGGACGCGACCATCGTCAGCGACAAGTGGTTCCAGAGCGATTACCGCCTGCCGCAGGACATGCTCTCGTCGAATTATTTCCGCGAGGCCACCTCGACGGTGTTTCTCACCGGCAAGAGCGAACAGGCCTGGTTCGACCTGCGCAGTTATTATTTCAAGGGCCTGAGCCGCGTCGACATTCAGGAGCAGCAACCGGTCGTCGCGCCGGTGCTCGACTACAACAAGGTCATCCGGCTCGCGCCGGAGCTGAGCTTCGGTCTCGGCGGGCAGGTCGAGATCGACGCGAATTTCCTGCACATGCGCAGGACGCTCGCCTCGTTCCAGTCGACCGGGCCGCGCACGCTCGACAACCAGTACGGCCTTTACGACGTCTGCGCGGTCTATAATTCCAGAAACTGCCTGCTGCGCGGCGTCGGCGGCGATTACACGCGCGGCGCCCTCAACCTGTCGTGGAAACGGCAATTCATAGATCCCCTGGGCCAGGTCTGGACGCCCTTCGTCTTCGCGCACGTCAACGGCACGCTGCTGAGCCTCGACCGGACGGAGACGATGACCTTCGTCGCTCCCGCGGCGAATCCGCAATTGCCAAATTCCGTGATCAGCAACGTGTCGCAGGGCGCTTTCCTGGGGAACCAGTCGAACGCCTGGCGCGGCGGCGCGGTGCCCGGCGTCGGCCTCGAATACCGCTACCCCTTCCTGATGTCCTCCGAGTCGATCACCCAGGTTTTCGAGCCGATCCTCCAGGTGATCGCGAGACCGAACGAACCGGCCTCGCAATCGCTCGTCAACGAGGACGCGCAAAGCCTCGTTTTCGACGACACCAACCTGTTCCAGTGGAACAAATATTCGGGATACGACCGTTTCGAGGGCGGCGCGCGCGCCAACTACGGCGCCCAGTACACGATGACCTTCAGGAACGGCGCCTATTTCAACGCCATGGTCGGCCAGTCAAGGCAACTCGCGGGACGCAATTCCTACGCGACCGCGGACGCCGCGAACATCGGCCTGTCCTCCGGGCTCGACACGCGCGCCTCCGACATCGTGTCGCGGTTCTCGATCGCGCCAAACTCGCAATTCGCCTTTATCGCGAAGGGCCGGTTCGACCAGTCGAGCTTCGCGTTGCGCCGCCTCGACCTGATCGCCAACGCGAAGTTCGAAAGGTTCGACGCGGCGCTGCAATACGCGCGCTACGACGCGCAGCCCCTGCTCGGCTTCGACAAGCGCCGCGAAGGCCTCTCGGCGACCTTCAAATACAAGTTCGAGCAACATTACTTCGTTTCGAGCAACATCATTTTCGATTTCTCGCGTCACCTCTACAACAACAGCCCCGGCGTGACGGGCACCGCCGGCCTGTTCTCCGTCGCCGGCCTTGGCTTCGGCGCCGGCTACATGGACGACTGCACGACCTTCGCGGTCAACTACACGTCCGTGTATCAGGACAACGGCTCCGGGGTTCCGGTACGGAACCAGACCGTCATGTTGCAACTTCAGTTGCGCACGCTTGGCGACACGCGCGTCACCTCGTCGCTGGGCGACATCAGGGTTCAGGACGGACTGAACAACACGGCGCGTTGATCGCGCGCCCTGACATCATCGGGACAGACATGAGCAAGACCTTCTCCGCATTTTCCCTTCTGGCGGGCGCCGCGTTTTCGGCGCTGGCCCTTCTCGCGCCGGGCTCCGCCGCCCGCGCCCAGGCCGTCGTCGCCACGGTCAACGACGATCCGGTGACGAACGTCGACATCGACCAGCACATGAAAATCCTGCGGGTGATGCGGCGGCCGGCCACCCACGACGCCGCGCTCGAGGACGTTTTCGAAACGCGGCTGAAACTCATCGAAACCTCGAAATTCAAGATCAATCCCGGCGATCCCGACATTGGCTGGGCGATCGGCTTCACGGCGCGTCCGATGAAAATGGATCCGCAGCAATTCGTCGGCGCGCTGCAACGCGCCGGCGTGTCCGAGGACCAGTGGAAACAGAAGTGGAAGTCGGAAGCCGCCTGGCTCCAGTATATCCGCGCGCTCAACCGCACGCTCGAGGTCAGCGAGACCGAGGTGCGCGGCGAACTCGCCCGCCAGGGCAAGGCCCAGACGCTCGAATACACCATCCGTCAGGTCATTCTGGTGCTCCCGAACAACGCGGCGCCAGGCGTCGTCGCGTCGCGGATTCAGGAGGCGCAGCAATTGCGGGCCAAATTCACCGATTGCGCGACCGGCCTCGAACTCGCGCGCGCCACGCGCGACACCGCCATCAATCCCGCGGTGAACCGTTCAGCTTCCGCGATCGCCGAACCGCTGCGCGGCCTGCTCGCGAAAACCGAGGTTGGCCATCTCACGGCTCCGGCGCGCGGCGCGCAGGGCGTGGAAATGCTGGCCGTTTGCTCGAAGTCCAACCGCGAGGACGGCGCCGCGGCGGAAGCCATTCGAGGCGACATCCTGATGAAGCGCCTCGACGCCGAATCCCGCCGCCGTTACCAGGAAATTCGCGCGCGCGCGATCATCGTCAGGAAACAAGTCGCGCCGGGGCGCAAACCGATGACGCAGTCAACACGGACGACGCGCGCCGCCCTCGCCGTCACGCAAGGCGATCCCTCGGGCGTCGGCGTCGAAATCACGCTGAAGGCCTGGGCGCGGCGCGGGCCGGACGCCGCTCCGTTTTTCCTGCTCGCCGACCCCGATCACGTCGCCCGCGTCGCCTCGAGCCTTGGCCTGCCGGTTCCCGTGAAAAGCGTCGATCCGCGCGAAGCCGCGGCCATTTTCGACACGGCGCTTCCCGTCGTCCCGCTGGCGGCGCGCGTGCGCGGCGTTCCGGGCGCTCCCGACGCCGCCGACGCGCCGGCGACGCTCGAGGCGATCGAACGCGCGGTTTCCATGGCGCGGTCGGGAGACGCGCCGGCCGTCGTCACCAACCCGGTCGCCAAGGACGTTCTCTATCAGGCCGGCTTCCGCCATCCCGGCCACACGGAATGGCTGGGCGAACTCGCGGAGCGCCTGTGGAACACCGGGCCCTTGCTGCCCGTGATGCTGCTGTGGTCGCCGCTGCTCGCGGTCGCGCCCGTCACCGTTCACGTGTCGCTTTCGCGCGCCATCGCGGAACTGACCACGCAAAAAATCGTGGAGGTCGCGCGGATCACGGCGCGGGACATGCGCGCGAAATTCGGCCTCGCCTCCCCGCGTCTCGCCGTCGCGGGGCTCAATCCGCACGCGGGCGAATCCGGTTCGATGGGGCGCGAGGACATCGAAATCGTCGCGCCCGCAGTGGCGATCTTGCGCGCCGAAGGGATCGACGCGCGCGGACCGCTGCCCCCCGACACGATGTTCCACGCGGCGGCGCGCGCGCGCTACGACGTGGCGATCTGCATGTATCACGACCAGGCGCTGATCCCCATCAAGACGCTCGCCTTCGACAGCGCCGTCAACACGACGCTGGGCCTTCCCTTCGCGCGCACGTCGCCCGATCACGGAACGGCCTTCGACATCGCCGGCAAGGGAATCGCCAATCCCGCGAGCCTCGTGGCGGCGCTGGACCTCGCGGCGCGACTCGCCGCGGACGCGCGCGCGTGACCGCTCTCGACGCCCTGCCGCCGCTGCGCGATGTCGTTCGCGCCTTCGATCTCGCGCCGCGAAAATCGCTCGGGCAAAATTTTCTCTTCGACCTCAACCTCACCGCGAAGATCGCGCGCGCCGCCGGCCCCCTCGCCGGCGTCACCGTGGTCGAGGTCGGCCCCGGCCCCGGCGGACTGACGCGGGCGCTGCTCGCGGAGGGCGCGCGGCGCGTCGTCGCGATCGAGACCGACGAACGGTGCCTCGCGGCGCTGGCGGAAATCGCGGCCGCCTGTCCCGGCCGGCTTGAAATCGTGCATGGCGACGCCCTGAGCGTCGATCTGCCCGCGCTCGTCGCGCGCTTCGCCGACGGACCCGCGCGGATCTGCGCGAACCTGCCTTACAACGTGGGGACCGCGATGCTCGTCCAGTGGCTCGAAACAGAGCCCTGGCCGCCGTGGTTCGACCGGCTGACGCTGATGTTCCAGCGCGAGGTCGCCGAGCGAATCGTCGCGACGCCGGAGCAGCGCGCGGATTATGGACGCCTCGGCGTTCTGGCGGGCTGGCGGACGCGGGCGCGCATCCTCTTCGACGTGCCGCCCTCGGCCTTCACGCCGCCGCCGAAGGTCACGTCGTCGGTCGTCGAACTCATCCCGCGCGCCGCGCCGCTGGCCTGCGAGGCGCGTCTCCTGTCGGAGATCACGCGCGCCGCCTTCGGGCAAAGGCGCAAGATGTTGCGGCAATCGCTGAAGGGCCTGTCGGCGCGGGGCGCCGCGGTGGACGTCGTCGCGTTGCTCGCGGCGGCGGGCGTGGAGCCGACGCGGCGCGCCGAGGAAATCGACATCGAGGGGTTCGTGCGTCTCGCCCGCGCCCTCGCCGGGGCCGGATAGTTCGCGTCACGTACACGGGCCGGTTTCGCCGCTGGCGTAGACGCGCCACGACAGCAACCCGGCCTTGGCGACGACGACATGGCCTTCCTTCGCTTTCGCGACCAGCAGCCTGAACACCAGCGGATGACGCCATGCGTTCGGCTTTTTCGGGTCGCACACCGCCTGGTATTCGTCGCTGTCCGGATCGATCATCAGGATCGTGCCGACCCTGCTCGGCTTCAAGGCGACGGGAATGTCGCGCTCCATCAGCCACTGACATTCGAAATCGCGGCAAACCTGCGGGCGAGTCGAGTAGATCGAGCAACCGCCCGGCGCGCACCACTTGTCGCAGAGAGGCCCCGGCGGCTTGCGGATCTCCTCGATGTCCAGCGCGAGGCAGCACATGTTGCACTCGCCACACGATCTTCCGGGAATTGCGGACATGCGACCTCGAAACAAAGCGAATCAGCATCCGCAATGTCGCGGCGCCGGGCTCGCGTGGCAATGGCGGGCCCGGGAAAGCAGTTGACTCCGGCGGCGCGACGGCGTTCCTGCCCTCGCTCCGCCACCTCCAGAGGATGTTTTCGCGCATGGCACAGGCTTTCGTTTTCCCTGGTCAGGGCTCTCAGTCCCCCGGCATGGGCAAACTGCTCGCCGATTCGTTCGAACCCGCGCGCCGCGTCTTCGCGGAAGTCGACGAGGCGCTGGGACAAAACCTGTCGAAGTTGATGTTCGAGGGGCCGGAGGCCGAGCTGACGCTCACCGCCAACGCCCAGCCGGCGCTGATGGCTGTCAGCATGGCCGTTTTGCGCGTGCTGGAGGCGGAAGCCGGCCTCGACCTCGCGCGCGACGCGAAATTCGTCGCCGGCCAGTCGCTTGGCGAATATTCCGCGCTGGCGGCCGCGGGTTCGTTCACGCTCGCCGACGCCGCGCGCCTGCTGCGCAAGCGCGGCGACGCGATGCAGGCCGCCGTGCCGCCGGGCAAGGGCGCCATGGCCGCGATTCTCGGTCTCGAGTTCGGCCCGGTGGCGGCGGTCGCGACCGAGGCCGCCCGTCAACTGCACCTCGAAGCCGCCGTGTGCCAGGCCGCCAACGACAATGGCGGCGGCCAGGTGGTGATTTCCGGCAGCAAAAATGCTGTGGAAAAAGCCATGGAGCTGGCGAAGGCCGCCGGCGCGAAAC
>CAISEY010000121.1 GCA_903884435.1 uncultured Hyphomicrobiales bacterium
CGACCACGGTCAGCGTGAGGGGCGCCGGCGTCTCGACGCCGGATATCCCGAACGGCGCCAGCAATAGCCCGACGCCGGTGAGGATCAGACGCTCGGTTCGCCGCATCCAGAGCGAGGGCAGGGCGATGCGCAAACCCTCGGCGCGCGCGCGCACGTAGGAAACCGAATACCCGGCGAAGGCGGCAAGGCTCGCGATCAAGGCCGGAAAGGGGCGTCCCTCCCAGTATACGACGAGCCCGAGCAGGGGCGCCGCGTCCGCGAAACGATCGAGCGTGGAGTCCAGCAAGGCGCCGAATGTCGTCGCCATGCCGCCGCGCCGGGCCATGGCGCCGTCGAGCATGTCGCACAGGCCGCTGAACAGCATCATGACGATGGCCAGCGGGAACGCGCCGCGCGCGGCGAACACCAGAGAGGCGAAAGCCGGCAGAATCGACAGCCAGGTGACGTAATTGGGAGGGATACCCCGGCGTGTCAGGCCATCGGCCAGCAATCCGACATATTTTTCATGGGCCCGCCGCCACCGTGGCGGATTGGTCGGAGTGGTCAAGCTGTCTTCCTCTTGGGTCACGAATGCGCCTGGCCTCGGACCAGCGATCCCGAGTGGCCTTGAATGGACATGGATGCGCCCATGAGGCTAATAGCGCCAGATCATCCGGCTGGCGACATATTTGCGTGTCGGTGGCGACGCCTTTCTCGCGCGGGCGTGTCGCGCGTCCGCGGGAGCGGAAACCGCCATGGTCAATGTCGCGCGTTGGGGGTTCGTCGCGCGACGCACGCTGCGCAACGCCCTGATACGCTATCGACGGCTCACGCCCGGTGGGCTGGCGCGGGACATTATGCGCGCCCGAATTCTGCGGCGCGAATCGATCGCCCCGCCCGCGCGGTCGCCCCGCCCGGAGCGAATCGTGGTCAGCCTGACCTCCATTCCCGATCGCGTGGGCCTCATCGGGCCCGCGCTGCGCAGCCTCGTCGATCAGACCTGCCCCGCCGACCGAATCGTGCTGGCCTGGCCGCGCCGTTCGCTGCGCACGGGAGAGGCCTATCCGCCGCCGCGCGACATCCCCCCCGGCGTCGAGGTTCTCGAATGCGATGACGTCGGGCCGGCGACCAAGCTCCTGCCAACGCTTCAACGGGAGCAGGAGGCGTTGATCATCGTGGTCGATGACGATGTGATCTACCCCTTCGATTTCATCGAAACCCTGCTCAACGCCCATCGCGCCGACCCGCGCGCGGCGGTTGGCTATCGAGGCTGGAGGCTGGCGCCCGGTCGCGATCCTCGCGATCTCGACCATGTTTTCGCCACCGCCCTCAAGCGGCCCGAGGACGTCGATATTCTTTTTGGCACCTGGGGCTACCTCGTGCCGCCGGGCGCGCTGGACGCCGCCGTGCATGATTTCGAGGGCTACCCGCCGGAGACGCGCTGGGTCGACGACGTCTGGATCTCCGGCCATCTCGCGCGTCGGGGCGTCGCCCGCAAGGTCGTGCCCGCGCGCGCGCTGCCGATCGAGTCGCGGGCGGCCTTTGTCGGCGCGCTCACCGATGGGCTAAATCGATCCGGCGACAACGACCGTATCGCCATCGCGGCGTTCGAGCCCTGGCGCTAGACGCGAAAACGTCGGACGGGAGGCCCGTCCGACGCCTGATTCAACTTCTGATCCGAGACTGACAAGCGTCTCGGATCGTTCGTTTTTTCCCGATCAGCACTTGCCCGACGGGCAAAGCTGACCCTTGGTGACGGCGAGGTTGTAAACCGAGGACGTGGCGGAGTTGAGCACCGTCAGGGCCTTCTGGAGTTGGCCCGACTGGGCGGTCGCCACGTACAGGATGTCCTGATGGCGGACGGCGAACTTGCGCGCGATGAAGTAGGTGTTCGCGTCACGCATGTTGGCGCGATAGACCACGTTCACGGTCGTCTGGCCGGGC
>CAISEY010000122.1 GCA_903884435.1 uncultured Hyphomicrobiales bacterium
CATGTTGCGCCGGAACACGTCCGCCGAGGAGCCGAGCGAGGCGCCATGCAGCAGGATGGCCGGATGGCCCTGCCCCGATTCGAAATAGCGCAACCGGAGCCCGTCGACGACGACGAATTTATCGACGGGTCTGGCGTGGGTGTTCATGGCTGCGGCTCCCCTTGATGTTGTGGCGTGCGGCCTTCGATGATAGGCGCTTGCGGGCCGTTTGGGCAAACCGCGCCTCCGCTCCTTGAAAATCCGAAAGACCCGCGCTCGATGAACGATCAGGTTGTCACCCGCTTTGCCCCCTCGCCGACCGGCTTTTTGCACATCGGCGGCGCGCGCACGGCGCTGTTCAACTGGCTTTACGCGCGGCGCTTCGGCGGCAGGATGCTGCTGCGGATCGAGGACACCGACCGCGAACGCTCGACCCAGGCGGCCATTGACGCGATCCTCGATGGCCTCTCCTGGCTCGGCCTCGATCAGGATGGCGACGTCATCTACCAGTACGCCCGCGCCGCCCGTCATCGCGAGGCCGCCGAAAGCCTGCTCGCCAGCGGGCGCGCCTACAAGTGTTTCGCCACCGCCGATGAACTCGCGCGGATGCGCGAGGAGGCCCGCGCCCGCAAGGAGCATTTCCGTTACGACGGACGCTGGCGCGACCGCTCGCCGGAGGACGTCGCCGCCGCGGAGGCCGCCGGCCTGAAGGCCGTGATCCGCCTGAAGGCCCCCCGCGAGGGCGAAACCATCATCGACGACCGCGTGCAGGGGCGCGTGGCGTTTCCGAACAAGGATCTCGACGACCTCGTGCTGCTGCGCTCGGACGGCAATCCGACCTACATGCTGGCGGTCGTCGTCGACGATCACGACATGGGCGTCACGCACGTCATCCGCGGCGACGACCATCTGACCAATGGCGCGCGCCAGACGCAGATTTACGAGGCCTTCGGCTGGCCTGTCCCGTCGATGTCGCACATTCCGCTCATCCACGGGCCCGACGGGGCGAAACTTTCCAAGCGCCATGGCGCGCTCGGCGTCGACGCCTACCGCGCCATGGGCTATCTGCCGGAAGCGCTGCGCAACTACCTCGTGCGCCTTGGCTGGAGCCATGGCGACAAGGAGTTTTTCACGACGAGGGAAATGGTCGATGCCTTCGACCTGCCGCAGATTGGCCGGTCGCCGGCGCGATTTGATTTCGCCAAGCTGGAAAACCTCAATGGCCACTACATCCGCGCCATGCCCGACGCCGAACTGCTGGCGCGGCTGGAGGCGACCCTGCCCTGGTTGCCGCAGCACGCCGAGCTTGGCCCGTTGCTCGACGACGATCTGCGCGCGAAGTTCCTCGCGGCCATGCCCGGCCTGAAGGAACGCGCGAAGACCCTGATCGATCTCATCGAGGGCGGTCGTTTCCTCTTCGCGGCGCGTCCGCTGCCGCTCGACGCGAAAGCCGCGGAAATTCTCGCCAATGGCGGCAAGGCGCATCTCGCGGCGCTGCTGCCGCGGATCGAGGCGCTGACCGAATGGACCGCCCACGCGGCGGAATCAGCCGTTCGCGTCTACGCGGAAGAGACCGGCGCGAAACTCGGCCAGGTGGCGCAGCCGCTGCGCGCCGCGCTCACCGGGCGCTCGGTTTCTCCCGGCATTTTCGACGTGCTGCAAGTGCTGGGCAGGCGCGAGACGCTGGCGCGGCTCCGGGACGCGGCTGGCTGAACGCCGGACTTCGCGTCCGCGCGTTCCATGGTATCCTCGCGCCATGAAACGCCGCCACTTCCTCGCCGCCAGCGCCGCCGCGCTCGTCGTTCCCGCCGCCCGCGCGCAGGGCCAGCCGCCGGTCGTCGGCTTCGTCAACGATTCCGGCTCCAACAGCGGGCCGGGGATGATCGCCTTCCTGCGCGGCCTGTCGCGCGCCGGCTTCATCACCAATCAAAACGTGCTCGTGATGTTCCAGCAGGCCGACAAATACGACGAGGCGCCGGCGCTCGCGCAAAACCTCGCGCGCCGCAATGTCGCGGCCATCGTGGCGCTGAACACGCCGAACATGGCCCTCGCCGCGCGGGAGGCGACGAAGACGATCCCGATTGTCTTCGCCATTGGCGGCGATCCCGAGCGACTCGGCCTCGTGGAGAGCCTCGGGAAACCCGGCGGCAACGCGACCGGCGTCGTTTTCACGACGCCCGCCCTGTTCGACGAGCGCGCCCGGCTGGCGCTGGGGCTTGGAAAGCCAGGCGCGCCCGTTGGCCATCTCGTCAATCCGACCAATCGCGGCGCTGAATTCACGCGCGCGGACTTTTCCGCCGCGGTCGCGCGCGCCGGCGGCAAGGCCCTTGTTTTCGACGCCAAGTCCGCGGCGGACATCGACGCCGCTTTCGCCGCCGCCGCGGACGCCTCCGCCGGCGCGCTCGTGGTCGACGACGACTCGCGCCTCGGCCGGATGCGCGACAAGATCATCGCCGCCGCCGCCCGTCACAAAATCGCGACGATCTATCCCGACCGCGAGGCCATCACGTCCGGCGGGCTCGCGAGTCTCGGCGACATCCGCGCCGATCAGTTGCGCCAGCTTGGCGAATCCGTCGGGCGCGTTCTGAAAGGCGAAAAGCCCGCCGCGATCCCGGTCGCCGCGCCGGCGAAATTCGAGATGGCGCTCAATCTGAAGACGGCGGCGGCGCTCGGGCTGACGGTTCCAGCGGCGATCCGCGCGGCGGCCGCGGAGACCGTCGAATAGAGTTCCGGCTGGCCACGGTGAAAGCGATCGCCTTGCGTATCGAGGGCGCCATGCGCACATTAGGTCCGCCCTTCGCCACGGGCGCCGGAACATGTCCATGACCGCGGAAATCTTGCTGCAAACGCCCGTCCTCCCGCGGGAGGACCGCGAGGCGCTCGCCGACGCGGTCGCGTTGCTTGAACACACGAGTCTCGCGGCGCGGCTCACGAACCTGTTGGGACGGCAGATTGAATTCGCGGGCAAGCTCGCGCCGAAGCCGGCGCGCGAACTCGCGTCCCGCGCGACGACGCTCGCCCTTCGCGCCGCGTTGCGCGCGACTTTGCGCGGCATGGACACGGGGCGGCGCCCGGCGTCGCGCTATCTCCACAAGGCGCTGGCCGCGGGTTCGGGCGCGATTGGCGGCGCCTTCGGCTTTTCCGCCCTGCCCGTTGAATTGCCGACTTCGACGCTCGTCATGCTGCGCGCCATCGTCGAGCATGCGCGCGCCGAGGGAGAGGATCTCGCGAATCCGGAAACCGCGCTCGCCTGTTTGCAGGTTTTCGCGCTCGGCGGCCCCTCGCCCGACGACGACAGCATGAACAGCGGATATTTCGCCATTCGCGCCGTGCTGGCGCAGACGATCTCGGAAGCCGCGAAATTCATCGCTCAAAAGGGCGTCATCGACGAAACCGCGCCCGTTCTCGTCAGGCTGATCGCCATGCTCGGCGCCCGTTTCGGCGTCGTCGTCTCGCAAAAAGTCGCGGCGCAGGCGGTTCCGGTGCTCGGCGCCGTCGGCGGCGCGGCGGTCAACTACGCCTTTGTCGATCATTTCCAGTCGATCGCGCGCGGCCATTTCACCGTGCGGCGGCTCGAGCGGCTCCATGGTCCCGACGTCATTCGCGCGGAGTATGAAAAACTCCGGCTGAAAGACGTTTCATCGAAGGGCGCGTGACGAAAGGTCTCGCGGAGCCTGCTCCGCGGGACGATCAGCTCTGCAGGACGATGACCTGGGAGCCGACGGGAACCCTGTTGTAGAGATCGATGATGTCGTGGTTGACGAGCCGGATGCAGCCGCTCGAAACCGCCGTGCCGATCGTGTCCGGCTCCGTCGTTCCGTGCAGGCGGAAATGCGTGTCCTGGCCGTCGCGGTAGAGATAAAGCGCGCGCGCGCCGAGTGGATTGTTGATGCCCCCCGGCATTCCGCCCGCATAGGCGGCGTAGCGCGGAATCGCCTGGATCATGGTGGCCGTCGGCGTCCACGACGGCCATTCCGCCTTGCGGCCGATGATCGCCGAGCCGCGAAAGTTCAGCGCCTCGGCGCGACCGACGCCAACGGCGTAGCGCATCGCGCGTCCACCCTGCATCACAAGGTAAAGACGGCGCTCGGGAATGCTGACCACGATCGTGCCGGGGCGATGCGGCCCCGTGTACGCGACCTCGCGACGGAACAAATCCGGATTGCGATTGCCCGTGTCGAGCGCGGGGATGGGATAGGGCTCGCTCGAGATCGGGCCATAGTTGGCGGCGCCTCCGCCAAGTCCCGGGGCGCAACCCGCCGCGGGAAGCGCGATCAGGCCGGCGACAAAGACCCGGCGGCTCACGTTCAGGCCGGCCTCGTCGAGAACAACGGGAGAATCAATCCGAATCATGGCGGCCCTGGCGTTTGTTGATCGAAGTTGACCCAAGTCATCTCATTCCCGCCCGAATCCGGCAAGCGGAATCGCCGCGCCACCGCTCCCGCGCGGCTTGCGCCGGCGGCGGACGCCCGATAATCCGTAATCCGCCGTGGAGCGCGCGCGGCCGCCGCGGCGAATCCAATCGGGAGCTTGATCGATGAAGACGCACCTTGCCACGACCCGCCGCGCGTTTGTCGGCGCCGGCTTCGGCGCCGCCGCCCTGTTCGCCGCGCCGCGCGCCTTCGCCGCCGACAAGCTTCGCGTCGGAAAGGCGATTTCCTCGTCTTTTCCTTTCGCGGGCCTCGATCTGGGCGTGCAAATCGGAACTTTCGCTTCGGAAGGCCTCGATGTCGAGATTTCGACTTTCCAGGGCGATGGCCGCCTCCAGCAGGCTTTCGCCGCCAATGGCGTTGATTTCGGCGTCGGCTCGGGCCCGGGAATGGGCTACGCGGGCAAGGGCGTCCCCGCCCACGCCGTCGCGGCGCTCGCGTCGGAACCGCGCAACATGGCGCTGGTCGTCACGAACAATTCGACCGTGAAATCGATCGACGACCTGAAAGGCAAACGCATCGGCGTCACGACGGCGGGCGCCCTGACCGACTGGCTGGCGCGCCGGCTCGCCGCCAGCAAGGGCTGGGGCGGCGACGGCGTCGAGGTCGTGCCGCTCGGGGACATGCGCTCGCGGCTCGCCGCGATGCGTTCGGGCGAATTGCAGGCCAGCGTCAATTCCATCGAGGAAGGCCTCAACCTTCAGGCCAATGGCGAGGGCAAGGTGCTCGCGACCTTCGGCGACGCTGTGCCCGATTTCCACACGCACGTTATTTTCGCGGCGGACTCGATCATCCAGAAAAACCCCGACCTCGTGAAGCGCTTCCTGCGCGCCTGGTTCCGAACCGCCGCGTTCATGCGCGACAACCGCGCCGCGACGGTCGCCTCCGTCGCGAAAACCATGAACGTGCCGGAGAAAGTCGTCGACGCGGCCTATGACGAGGAAATCAGAATGCTTTCGCAGGACGGGGCCTTTTCCGCGAAGGCGATCGAGGTCATCCGCTCGTCGCTGAAGGATCTCGGCATCATCGACGTCGCGCCCGAGGCGTCGCAAATGTACGCGCCGGGTTTCGCGCAAATGAAACCCTGAGGCCGGACCGGCCCACCCGAGGAGACGCTCATGGCCATGGCTTTTCGCCGATGGATCGCCTTGCTCGCCGGCTGCGCCGCCGCCGCGCCGGCCCTCGCCGATCCCGTCGAGGATTTCTACAAGGGCAAGACGCTGGAAATGATTATCCCCGCCTCCGCCGGCGGGGATTACGACATTCGCGGCCGGTTGCTGGCGCGCCACCTGCCGCGCTTCATTCCGGGCAAGCCGACGATCGTGGCCCGCAACATGCCCGGCGGCATCGGCATCGCGGCGTCGAACCACATGGCGCGCGCGGCGCCGAGGGACGGAACCTCGCTGCAAATCATCTTCCAGAACATGCCGTCCCTCCAGGGGATGGGCGGCCAGGGCGTCGATTTCGACGTGCGCAAGTTCGGCTGGATCGGCAACACCACCAACAGCCCGAACGTCATCACCGCCTGGCACGCGAGCGGCGTCAAAACCATCGAGGACGTGATGACGCGGGAGCTCGTCGTCGGCGCTCCGGGCGCGGCCTCGACCTCGTATATCTATCCGGCCGCGCTCAACCAGCTCGTCGGCACGAAATTCAAGATCATCGCCGGCTATCCCGGCGGCAACGACGTCAATCTGGCCATGGAAAAGGGCGAGGTCGGCGGCCGCGGCTCGAACTCCTGGGCGTCCTGGAAAAGCGGACATCCCCACTGGATCGCCGAGAAGAAAATTTATCAGCTCGTGCAGATCGCGCTCGAGCGCGCGCCTGATCTGCCCGACGTGCCGCTCATGCTGGAACTCGCGAAAAACGACGAGGACAAGCAGGTTCTCACGTTTCTTTCGGCCGACATGGGCATTTCCCGAGCCTTCACAACGACGCCCGACGTGCCTCCCGAGCGCCTCGCGGCGTTGCGCAGGGCTTTCGACCAGTTGATGAAGGATCCGGAATTCCTCGCGGAGGCCGAACGCGCGAAAATGGACCTTTCGCCCTCGTCCGGAGTGGCCGCGCAGAAGGTCGCCGAATCCATGCTGGCCAACACGCCGCGCGTGTTCCAGCGCGCGAAAGCCATCATCGAAAGCGGCGGCAAATAGCCAGAGGCGGGGCCGGACATGAGCAGCAACAGGGGTTTCACGCTCCGCGCGAGCGACATTTCCTTCATCGGAGAGAATCTCAGCCGCCCGGAATGCGTGCTGGCGCAATCCGACGGCACGCTGTGGATTTCCGACAATCGCGGCGGCGTCACGCGCCGCGATCCGGACGGGCGGCAAACCCTCGTCGGCTCGATCCCTGGCTCGCCCAACGGTTTCGCCATCGACCGGCGCGGCGACCTGATCGTCGCGAACATGGCGACCTGCGCGATCGACCGGCTGACGCGCGACGGCAAACACGAAACGCTGTTCGACGAAACGCCCTCCGCGGTGAACTTCGTTTACGCGGACCCCTTCGTGGACCGACTCTGGGCGACGACCTCCACGAAGTCCCGGCCGATCCCGGACGCCGCGCGCAACCCGATTCCCGACGGCACGATCCTGCTGATTGAAAATGGCGAGCGCCGTCTCGTCGCGGATGGCATTTGCTTCACCAACGAGGTTCGCCTCGATTCCGCCGGCGAATATCTTTACGTCGCGGAAACGGCGCGCGGCCGCGTGCTGCACTATCGCGTCGCCGCGGACGGATCGCTCGGCGCCCGCGAGGTCTTCGGCCCCGAAAGCATGTTTCCCGGCGCCACCGTCGATGGCATCGCCTTCGACGCAGAGGGCAACCTCTGGGTGACGGAGCTTTCGCGCCACTCGCTGCACATGATCGCGCCGGATGGCGTCGCCCATTGCGTGTTCGAGGATCCCGCCGGGGAAACCTGGAAACTCCCGACCAGCATCGCCTTCGGCGGTCCCGACCTGCGCACCGCCTGGATCGGGTCGCTGCTGATGAATCGCCTCGCGACATTCCGCGTTCCCGCGCCGGGCGCGGCGATGGCGCACTGGAAGGCGTGACTCTCGATCCGCGCGTCTCGCGGAGGATCAAGGCGTTGTCACGACCGCGGATTCACGGCTTCACCGGCGTGAATGTATCGACAAACATCGACTTTCGATCCGGCTCTTCCGCGAGGATGCCCAGCTCCACGAAGGATTTGCTGATCTTGTCGAGCGCCGCCGGATTGAAGACGCCGTCGTCCGAAAGCATTTTGAACTGGCCGTCCATCGCTTTCGCGATGATGGCCTCGGGATAGCGCATCGCGGCGGCGGCCTCCCTGACGATAAAATCCGGGTTCGCCTTCATGTGCTTCACCGTCGCGAACCATCCCCTCAGAAAGCGCGCCACGAGGTCGGGGTTTTTCTCGATGTGTTCGACGCGGGCGAAGGCGACGTGGGCGTGAAAGTCCTTCACGAGGTCGCCGAAATACAGGAGAATGCGGCCTTCCTTCTCCGCCTCGTAGGTCAGCGACGTCTCGACCGTCGTCACGGAAGCGTCGAGATCGCCGGCCTTCAACGCGACGAATTGCGTGCGGATCGTGCCGAGCGGCAAGTCGACGATACCGTTGGAGCCCCATCCTTTCTGGCGCGACAATTCCCGAACGAGCCATTGCGTCACAGACCCTTCGGTGGTGACGCCAACTTTCCTGCCCTTCAGATCGTCGGCGGTTTTCAGAGGCGAGTCCGGCCGCACCATCAGCACGAAACTGTAGGGAGGCCCCGCGACCGCCGCGACCGCGACCGCCGGCACCCCCTTTGAATGATAGGCCATGCCGGGCCCCGATCCGAAGCCGAAATCCACCGAGCCCGCCGTGAGCGCCTGCTGCATGTTGGCGTCTCCGGCGAATTCGACCCGCTCCGGCTCGATCCCGTATTTTTGCCAGGTTCCGGCCTTCGTCCCGGCGTCGATGAAGGTCCAGAGCAACGCGAGGCCGGACGTGCCAACCTTCACCCGGTCCACGGCGAGCGCCGGGCCGCCAGCAACGACGAACGCGAATAGCGCGATCGCGACGCGCGAAATTCGTTGCATGGATTCCCCTCCGGCCCCCGACCGCCCTTCGCGGCGGATTTTCCGCCAGACTGACACCGCGCAAAGAAGCGTGCAAGCGGCGCCGCGGCGGTCTAGGATCGGGACAAATGGAGGTCTCCATGCGTCCCGGTCCCGCCGCCATCGCCCTCGCCGCGATCTTCGCCGCGGGGTCCGCCGCGCCGCAATCCACGCGCGGCCCGGACGAGCCGCTGTTTCGCTCCATTTACAAGGAGCTCGTCGAGATCAACACGACGGAGTCCGGCGGGGACACGGCGATCGCGGCGAACGCCATGGCGAAGCGCCTTCTCGACGCGGGCCTGCCGGCGGACGACGTGAAAGTGCTGTCCTCCGGGCCGCGCAAGGGCAATCTCGTCGCGCGGCTGCGCGGAACCGGCGCGAAAAAGCCGGTCCTGCTCGTCGCGCACATGGACGTCGTCGAGGCGAAACGCGAGGATTGGGATTTCGATCCCTTCACCCTCCAGGAGGTCGATGGCTATTTCCGCGCGCGCGGCTCGATCGACGACAAGGCGATGGCCTCGATCTTCGTCGCCAATCTCATTCGGTACAAAAGCGAGGGCTGGCGCCCGGATCGCGACATCATCCTCGCGCTCACCTCGGACGAGGAGCTTTCCGATTCCGCCCACGACGGGATGCGCTGGCTGCTGGAGAACCATCGCGCCCTGATCGACGCGGAATTCGCCATCAACGAGGGCGGCGCGGGCACGTTGCGCGACGGCAAGCCCGTCAGCGCCAACATCCAGCTCGCCGAAAAGGTCTATCGCAGTTTCCGTTTCGAGGTGAAGGATCCCGGCGGCCACAGCGCACAACCGCGCCGCGACAACGCCATCACCAAACTCGCCGAGGGCCTCGTGCGGCTCGCGAATTTCGAGTTTCCCGCGCGGCTCAACCCGGTGACGGGCGCGTGGCTGAAAATCATCACCCGGCTCGAGGGCCCCGAGGTCAAGGCCGCGGTCGAGGCGCTGGGCGCCGGCGACAACCGGCCCGGGACCATCCGGGCGCTGGCGACGCGGCCCGCGTGGAATCTCGCGATCCGCACCACTTGCGTCGCGACCATGCTGGACGCCGGCCACGCGGAAAACGCCATGGCGCAGACGGCGCGCGCCACGGTGAATTGCCGCCTGCTGCCCGACGAATCGCCTGATTACGTTCTCGCGACGCTGAAACAGGTCGTCGCCGACGGGAAGATCAACGTGATCCCTCTGGGCACCGTCGTGGACAGCCCGGCTTCGCCAATGTCGCCGCTCGTCATGCAAGCCGTCGAGGAGATCAGCGCGGACATGTGGCCCGGCGTGCCCGTGATTCCCACGCAATCGGGCGGCTACACGGACAGCCGGTGGCTGCGCAAGTCTGGCGTGCCTTCCTATGGCGTCTCCGGACTGTTTTCCGAGGAAGGCAAGAGCGGCGTTCACGGGCTGAACGAACAGGTGGGCGTGAAGGAACTCTTCGACTCGAAGGAGTTTCTCTACAGGCTCGTGAAACGGCTGGGATCCTGAACATGGCTGAAATCTCCTTCAGGCGCGAAATCGAATCCCTCAAGCTCGGCGCGGGCGACACCTTTCACGGCGAAGGCATCATCGCCGTCACCAAGGCGCTGCTGCAATCGGGCGTGTCCTATGTCGGCGGCTATCAGGGCGCGCCGGTCGGCCATCTCCTCGACGTGCTGGTCGAGGCGGAAGACGAGATGAAGCGCCTCGGCGTCCACGTCGAGACATGCACCAACGAGGCGGCGGCCGCGGCCATGCTCGGCGCCTCGATCAACTATCCGCTGCGCGGCGCCGTCACATGGAAATCCATCGTCGGCACCAATGTCGCCGCCGACGCCCTGTCGAACCTCGCCTCGCCCGGCG
>CAISEY010000123.1 GCA_903884435.1 uncultured Hyphomicrobiales bacterium
GGCCACGCCGTCGCCGGCGACCCGCCGGACCCGCGCGTTCATCTCGCCCAGGCGGAACCCGCGCGTCCCGGCGTCCGCGCGCCCTTCGTCGAGGAGCGCCTCGCGGATTTCGCCCTCGGATTGCGCCACGCGGATCTGCCGCGCGAGATCGTCGACGGCGTCAAGCGATTGCTCGTCGACACGCTCGCCTGCGCGTTCGGCGCGCTTGGCGCCCCGCCCGCGCGCATCGCGGAGGAAACTTTCCGCAAGACCTTCGGCGGCGAGCCCGCGGCGAGCGTCATCGGCGGCAAACTTCCGATTTCCGCCGAGGGCGCGACGCTCGTCAACGGCATCCTCGCGCGCTATCTCGACCTCAACGACATTTACGTCGGGCGCGACCCCAATCATCCCAGCGAATGCATTCCCGCGGCGCTGGCCGTCGCGGAGGAGACCGGCGCCGGCGGACGCGAGCTGATCGAGGCGATCGTCGTTGGCTACGAGGCGCAACTCGCCATCGTCGACGCGATTTCCTTTTCCGATCGGGGCTTTCACAGCCTGAGTTGCGCCGGCTTCGCCGTGCCGCTGATGGCCGGCAAGCTCTGGGGCCTGACGCGCGCGCAAATCATCGACGCGGTCGGCGTCGCGGGTCCGCGGCAGATGACGCTGCTCGCGATGAACCGCGGCCCCATCAGCATGATCAAGGCGATGGCCTACGCCAACACCGCGATGGACAGCCTGTTCGCGACGCGCATGGCCGCGGCCGGATTCACGGGAGCCGTCGATTCCATGTCGTGGTTCGCGGAAAACGTGAAGGGCAAGCGGCCCGACCTGCCCTTTTCCATCGGCGGGGGAACATTCAGGCTGCCGAAAGTCGGTCTGAAACGCTTTCCCCTGCAATTCGAATTGCAGACCGTGGCGGAGGCCGGCGTCAATCTGCACGAACAGGTTCGCGCGCGGCTGAAGGACGTGGAGGAGATCATCGTCGAAACCTATCCCACGACGATCGAGCGCACCGCCGACCCCTCGCGCTATCGCCCCGCGACCAAGGAGACGGCCGACCACAGCCTGCCCGTGTGCATGGCGCTGGCGTTGACGGAGGGCAACGTCACCATCCAGCATTTCGAGGACGGCCGCTGGCGGGCGGACGACATTCTCGCGCTCGCGCGGAAGGTGAAGGCGAAGGTCAGCGACAGGCTCGTCGCCGCCGATCCGCGCGGCAGGGGCGCCGTCGTCACCGTTCGGTTCGGCGATGGCCGGAGCGCGGAGTCCTCCGTCGAGATCGCCGACGGCGATCCGCGCCGCCCCATGGCGCGCGCGTCCCTGGAAGGCAAGTTCCTGCAATACGCGGCTCCCGCGCTTGGCGAGGCCCGCGCGCGCGAGGCGCTCGCGCTGATCGACCGGCTGGACACTCTCTCCAGCGTTCGCGACTTGATGAAGGCCCTGCGCTAGGTCGCCGGGCGCGCGCCGCGTCCGCCGGTCTTCCGCTTCGGGCGCGCGAGTGCTAGCCTGACGAAAACATCAACGCTCCGGACCAGGTGACGCATGGGAGAGACGGCAAGCGAGGCGAGGCGCGCGACGATCGCGATCGCGGGGGCGGAGATCGAATATTTCGAGCGGGGCGAGGGCGAGCCGCTGCTCTATCTGCACGGCGGCGGAGGCCTCGGCGCCGACGGCGGCTTTCTCGATCTCGTCGCGAAGCGCCGGCGGGTGATCGCGCCCGCGCATCCCGGCTTCGGCAAGTCCTCCCTGCCCGACTGGATCGACAGCGTCGACGACCTCGCGCACATCCACCTCGAATTGATGGATCGCCTCGGGCTTTCGCGCGTCGACGTGACCGGCTGCTCCATCGGCGGCTGGATCGCCAGCGAAATCGCCACGAAGACGCCGGAGCGAATCCGAAAGCTGGCGCTCGTCGGCCCCGTCGGCGTCAAGACCGGCGCGCCCGACAGGCTGGACATTCCCGACATATTCACGATGGCGCCGGGAGAATTGCAGAAAATCATGTTTCACGATCCGGCGAAATTCCAGCCGGATTTCTCCAAAATGTCCGACGAGGCGCTGAACATCGCCGCGCGCGATCGCGAGACGCTGACGCTCCTCGTCTGGGAGCCGTACATGCACAACCCGAAACTGCCGCACCGGCTGCAACGGCTGAACATGCCCGCGCTTTTCATCCGCGGCGCGAGCGACGGCCTCGTTTCCGCGGACTATCTCGAACGCTACGCGAGGCTCGTCGCGGGCGCGCGGATCGCGACCATCGCGGAAGCCGGGCACGCGCCGCAGATCGAACAGCCGGCGGCGCTCGCCAGGACCGTTCTCGACTTCCTCGGAGCCTGAACCCGACGCCTGTTTCCGGAGATTTTCCATGAGAGCCTGGCACTTCAGCGAAAACGCCTATCCCTGGCTGCCGCCGGAAGAGACCTACGAGTCCATCCGCGTCACGCTGCCCAATCGCAACTACGACCCCGTCAGGGGCGCGGAACTTTACGATCGCTATCTCGACGAGTGGTGCATCGCGGAAGACGAGGGCATGGACATCATGCTCAACGAGCATCACCAGACCGCGACCTGCGTCGATCCCGCCGCGCCGCTCGTGCTCGCGGCGCTGGCGCGCCTGACGAAGAAGTCCCGCCTGCTGATCCTCGGCAATCCCGTCGCCAACCGCCGCCAGCCCGTGCGCGTCGCGGAGGAAATGGCGTTGATCGACGTTCTCTCCAAAGGCCGGCTCGAATGCGGCTTCGTGCGCGGCGTTCCCTACGAAGTCTCCCCGGCCAACAGCAATCCCGTGCGCATGAACGAGCGCCAGTGGGAAGCAATGGACCTCGTGGTGCGCGCGTGGACCGCGCACGACGGCCCGGTGAGCTGGGAAGGCCGGTTCTTCCACCACCGCAACATCAACATCTGGCCGCGGCCGTATCAGCAGCCGCATCCGCCGGTGTGGGTCTCGACGACGAGTCCCGGCGGCGCCTACCAGGTCGGCAAGCGCGGCTGGACGCAGGCGACGTTCCTCACGGGCTACGACGGCACGCGCGCGATCTTCGACAATTATCGCAAGGGCTGGCGCGAGGCGGGCCGCGGCCAGGACGTGCCGGTGAACCGGCTCGCCTACGCCGCGCTGGTTTATTGCGGCGACACGGAAGCGAAGGCGCGCGCCGGCGCGGAAAAATTGCTGTGGTACATGACCGCCAACAAGGTGGCCCCGCAGTTCCAGTATCCGCCGGGCTACATGCCGGCCGCGGCGATGGCGGGAGTCATGCGCGGCGCGGCGCTCGACCAGCACGCCGCCAACCGCGGCAACGCGACGGTCGACAAGGCGGTCGCCGCCGGCATCATGATCGCAGGAACACCGGACCAGTGTTACGCGCAGGTGAAGAAGCTTCACGATCACGTCGGCGGGTTCGGGCATCTTCTCAACATGGGCCAGGCCGGCTTCCTCGAACACGAGGAGACCGTGCACGGCGTCAGAATGTTCGCGCGCGAGGTTTATCCGAGATTACGCGCCGATTTTCCGGACATGGCGATCTCGGGGAATTACGAGGGCGCGAAGGGCGCCGCGTGACGACGCGGCGGGGATTCAGATTGTCCCCGCCGGATCGCCGGCGCTCTCAATCCGTCATCACTTTCCGCGCCGCCGCGATGATCTCCGGCGGCGCGCCGGCGATGTCCGACACGATCTTCACGACCTCGTCGGCGTAACGGGGCTCCAGCGTCAGGCGTTGCCGGTCGAGATCGGCCCTGAACTCCGGATCCTTCATCGTCGCCGCGAAGGCCTCGCGCAAAATCTTCAGCCGATCCGGCGGCGTGTCGCGATGCAGGATGAAGGGCCGCGAAATCTGCGTCGACGTCGTGAGCAACCGGGCGATCTGCTTTTCGCGGGGGCCGGGCATCGCGTCGACGACGTAAGGCACGTCCGGCGACATGTCGGGACCAACCGTCGGCGAGTTCCTGATGAAGGGATAAATCTTCTTCTCGCGCGGCCATTCCGGCGGAATCACCGCCCAGGCGCCGCAATCGCCATCGACCTCGCCGCGCTCCACCGCGAGCCGCAATTCGGAACTGCCGGGATAGCCGTGAATTTCCTCTATCTTGATTCCAAGGATGTTCTTGAGGATGCGCTGGGCGATGTCGCTGGAGCTGCCGGCGCCGGTCTGGCCAAAATGGATCGTGCCGAACGCCTTCACTTCCGCCAGATTCTTCGGCCCCTTCGTGTGCCACATGTAACAGGCGGACAAATCCTCGGCGACGCTGCCGAGCCAGGCGAAGCGGCGGAAATCGACCTTCACCTTCTCCGGCGAAAGCACGGACTCGCCGATGAGCCCGTGATTGAAAATCAGCATCGCGGAACCATCGCGCGGCCCGACGTTCTCGAGCCAGTTGAGCGCCGCGAGCGAGCCGGCGCCCGGCATGTTGTTGACGACGAATTTTGGATTGCCCGGCACGTGCCGGCCCATGTGTCGCGCGAGCGCGCGCCCGTAGAGATCGTATCCGCCGCCGGGCGACAGGCCAATGACGACGCTGACCGTGCGATCCCGATACCAGTCCTGCGCCAGCGCGCCCGTCGCTCCGAGCACGGCGCACAACACGCTCGCCAGCAAACCGCGCGGCAGGATCATCGCACAAGCTCCCTCCCGCCCGACCGGCGGCGCGGAAATGCTAGACGAGCGGCGCGCGCCGCGCCAGTGGCACTTGTCGCGCGCCGCGGAAAAGGGCACTCTGGCGGGGATCCGCTTGGTCGAGCCCGCGCCCCTGGCCGGGCCACCAGCGATGCATGGGAGGAGCTATGACGGAGTTAAGGTATGAAGCGCCGGAGTCGCTGAAAGCGGCGTCCGCGCTGATGGCGAACGCGCCGGGCCTCGCGAGGGTTTTCGCCGGCGGGACCGACGTGATCGTGCAAATGGAGACCGATCTCATCGAGCCGGAGCTCCTCGTCGACATCAAGAGGATTCCCTCGCTGCGCACGATCGTCGCCGAGAACGGCGGCTTCCGCGTCGGCGCCACGGTCAGCGGCATGGAAATGATGGAACACGCCGCCCTGTGCGCGACGTGGCCGGGCGTCATAGACGGCGTCAAGCTGATCGGCTCGATCCAGGTGAAGGCGCGCGCCACGGTCGCCGGCAATCTGTGCAACGGATCGCCCGCCGCCGACAGCGTGCCGCCAATGATCACGGCCGGCGCCATCGCGCGCATCGTCGGTCCCGCCGGCACGCGCGAGGCGCCCGTCGAGTCCATTCCGGCCGGCCCTGGCAAGACGACGCTGGCGAAGGGCGAGATCATCGAATCCTTCTTCCTGCCGGCTCGTCCGAAAAACGCGGGCGACGCCTACGAGCGCTTCACGCCGCGCACGGAAATGGACATCGCCGTCGTCGGCGTCGCGATCAACCTGACGCTCGACAATTCCGGCTTCTGCACGGCCGCGAAAGTCGCCATCGGCGCCGTCGCTCCGACCGTTCTCGTCGTGAAGGAATGCGCCGACGCGCTGATCGGCACGAAGGTGGACGACGCGGCCCTCGACAAGCTCGCCGCCGCCGCCAGCGCCGCCTGCCGTCCCATCGACGACAAGCGCGGCACCAAGGAATTCCGCATCAAGGTCGCCGGCGTCCTCGCGCGCCGCGTGGCGCAGAAGGCCCTCGAACGGGCGAGGCACATCGCATGAGCAAGAAGCATCACATCACCACCACCGTCAACGGCGACGAATACGAGTTTCTCTGCGAGACGAACCAGACCTTGCTGGACGTGCTGCGCGACGAACTCATGCTGACAGGCACCAAGGAAGGCTGCGCCACCGGCGATTGCGGCGCGTGCAGCGTCACGGTCGACGGGCGGCTCGCCTGTTCCTGCCTCGTGCTCGCCGTCGAGACAGAGGGCAAGAAGATCGAGACCATCGAGGGGATGGCGAAGGGCGACGAACTGCATCCCTTGCAGAGGAGTTTCCTCGAGCTCAACGGCCTGCAATGCGGCATCTGCACGCCCGGCATCCTGATCGCCGCGCGCTCGCTGCTGGAACGCAATCCAGACCCGACGGAAACCGAAGTGCGTTACTGGCTCGCCGGCAACCTGTGCCGCTGCACCGGTTACGACAAGGTGATCCGTTCGGTTCTCGCCGCCGCCAAAGAGATGAGGGGAGCCTGATCCATGTCGACCATTCTCGAAAAGCCCGGCTTCAACCCGGACCGCAAGTACAAGATCATCGGCACCTCGCCCGTCAAACACGACGGCTTCGACAAGGTGACGGGACGCGCCAAGTTCGCGGCGGATTTCTTCCTGCCCGGAATGCTCGTCGGCAAGTTCCTGCGCTCGCCGCATCCGCACGCCATCCTCAAGCGGATCGACACGTCGAAGGCCGAGAAGGCCCCCGGCGTGAAGGCCGTCGTCACCCGCGACGATTTCCCCGAACTCAAGGCCGGCACCGGCGGCGGCGACATGAGCCGCATCGCCATGGCGCGCGAGAAAGTTTACTGGGAAGGCCATCCGGTCGCCGCCGTCGCGGCGACGAGCGAAGCCGCCGCCAAAAGGGCCCTCAAGCTCATCGAGGTCGAGTACGAGCCGCTTCCCTTCGTCATCGATCCCGTCGACGCCATGAAGGCGGACGCGCCGATCCTGCATGACTATCTGCGCACCAAGGGCGTCAAGGGCCCGGACGCGGAGAAGAAAACCAACGTCGTCGAGCGTCTCGAACTCTCGGTGGGCGACGCGGTCTCCGCCTTCGCGGAAGCCGACGTGATCGTCGAGCACACGTTCGACACGAAGCCCATGCACCAGGGCTATATCGAGCCGCAATCCTGCGTCGCCAACGTCTCCGACGACGGCCAGGTCGAATTGTGGTGCTGCACGCAGGCGCCATGGGTCTACCGCGACCGCCTGACGGAAATCCTCAAGCTCGATTCCTCGAAAATCCGCATCCAGCAATCGGAACTCGGCGGCGGTTTCGGCGGCAAGACGACGTTCTACGCCGAACCCGTGGCGATCGTCCTGTCGAAAAAGGCCAACGCGCCGGTGAAAATGACGCTGACGCGCGTCGAGGTGCTGAAGGCGACGGGACCGGTTTCCGGCACGCAAACCCGCACGAAGATGGGCTGCAAGAAGGATGGCACCATCGTCGCGGCGGATTCGGAACTGATCTTCCAGACCGGCCCCTACACGGGTTCGGCCTTCACCAACGCGCCGCAGGCGATGTTCACGCGCTACGACCTGAAGAACGTGCGGACGATCTCGTACGAGGTCGTCTCCAACCGTCCGAAGGTCTCCTCGTTCCGGGCGCCCTGCGTTCCGCAGGCGGTGTTCGGCGTCGAGGGCGTGGTCAGCGAACTGGCGAAGAAGATCGGCATGGATCCGATCGACTTCCGCCTGAAGAACGCGATCAGGGAAGGTCACAAGACCATCTACGGCGAGACCTTCACGAAGATCGGCTTCGTCGAGACGCTGCTGGCCGCGAAGGAATGCGATCACTACAAGTCGCCCGTGCCGAAGGGCCAGGGACGCGGCGTCGCCTGCGGCTTCTGGTTCAACCGCGGCGGCGAGACGACCGGCACGGTCAATCTCGCGCCGGACGGCACGGTGAACATCATCCTCGGCACGGCGGACGTCGCGGGCTCGCGCATGTCCATGTCGATGATGGCGGCGGAAGAGTTCGGCATTCCCGTCGATCGCGTGCGCTCGGTTCTCGCCGACACGCATTCGCTCGGCTACAACCGCGTCACCGCCGGCAGCCGCACGACCTTCTCGAGCGGCATGATCGTCGTCGACGCCTCGCGCAAGATCATCGGCGAGCTCATCCGCAGGGCCGCGAAGATCTGGGGCGTGCCGGAGGACGGCGTCGTGTTCGAGGAGGGCCATTGCCGTCCCGCGAGCTCGAACGTCGGCAATTTCGAGCCGCTGTCGATGAAGGACATCGCGACCAAGACGACCTACACGATGGGCGCCATTTCCGGCCATTCGGAGATGAACGTCACCGGCGCCGGCCCCGGCTTCGGTCTCCACATCGTCGACGTGAAGGTGGACCATGAAACCGGCCTCACCCAGATCATGCGCTACACCGTGGTGGAGGACGCCGGCAAGGCGATCAGCCCGCTGCAGGTGGAAGGGCAATATCAGGGAGGCGCCGTGCAGGGCATCGGCTGGGCGCTCAACGAGGAATATATCTACGGCGCCGATGGCAAGCTCCAGAACGCCGGCTTCCTCGACTATCGCATGCCCGTCGCCTCGGACGTGCCGATGATCGACACCGTCATCGTCGAAGTGCCCAATCCGAAGCATCCCTTCGGCCTGCGCGGCGTCGGCGAAGTGCCGGTGACGCCGACCATGGCCGCGGTGGCCAACGCGATCGGCGAGGCGATCGGCATCCGTCCGAAATCGCTGCCGATGACGCCGCCCAAGGTGCTGAAGCTGATCGAGGAAGCCAGGGCGAAGGGGCTGTTGCCGGACGCCTGAAGACTCCTAGCGACATCGCGCGAACAGGGCCGCGGGGGTTTCCCGCGGCCTTTTTGTTGGCGAGGACGACGCGAGGCCGCTTCCGGAGACCGGGAAAGCGTGAGAGACTGCGACAAACGCGGTCCGTCGTCCGGAAAAACTCCGGCGAGAAGCCGCCGCCAAATCGGGAGGATCGCCATGAAACAGACTTCGCTTTTGCTCGCCGGACTTTTGACCTGTCTCGCGACCGCGGTTCCCGCTTCGGCGCAGCCGGCCAAAGCCAACGTCGAGAAAATGTACCTGTTCGACTGCGGCAACATCGCGCTGAACGACGCCTCGAGCTTCACGCCGGGCGCGGCGGGCCCGGGGTCGCTCGCCGTCACCTGCTATTTGATGAAACACGGACAAAGCTGGGTGCTGTTCGACACGGGTCTCGGCGACCCGATTATCGACATGCCCGGAGGCCAGAAGAGTCCGGCGGGCGTCTGGACCGTGAAGAAGACGCTCACGGCTCAACTCGCGGAGGTCGGCCTCAAGCCGGCGGACGTGACGCACCTCGTCCTGTCGCACTCGCACCCGGATCACGTCGGCAATCTCGCGCTGTTCGCGTCCTCGACGCTCGTCGTGCAAAAAGCCGAATACGACTGGAAGGATCCGATGGGCATGTCGCGCTTCAAGCCGGAACAGAAGGCGATCACGCCCGCTGGCGATCACGATCTCTTCGGCGATGGAAGCGTGACGCTGGTCTCGACGCCCGGTCATTCGCCGGGCCATCAAAACCTGCTGGTGCGCCTCGCGAAGACCGGCGCGGTGATGCTGACGGGCGACTCGGTCCACACAAGGGCGAACTGGGACTCGAAACGCGTTCCCGAGCGTAATTTCAGCGTCCCGCAATCCCTCGCGTCGCTCGAAAAAATGGCGGCCGTTCTCAAGGAGAACAACGCGCAATTGTGGATCGGCCACGAACCGTCCGAACCCGCGCGACATAAATACGCGCCGGCTTTCTACGACTGAGGCGCGGGCGGCGGGAGGGGCGCGCCCCTCCCCTCAAAATCCCAGCGTGGGCACGATGTCCCCTGGCGCCACGGACCAGACCTTGCGGGGCGCTCCGCCGGCGATGGCGCGCAATTCGCGCCCCAGGATCCTGCGCCACGCGATGAGCGCGATGTCCGAACGGCCGAGGCGCTCGCCCTCGCGTTTCACGATCCGGCCCTGTCCGGCCTGAGTCGCGATGTCCTGAATCACCGCGAGGTCGGGATGGCGCACGTCGGCGTAGCGGCCCTTTCCCGCGATGAGATCGCGCGCGACGGCGCCCGCCGGCGGCGCCTCCGCCACCTTGCGGTCGTAGTCCGCCTGTTTGGCGCGATATTCGTCGGCGGCGGCGCCCGTCACCTCGATGTGGCCGGCGATGAACCAGAGGTGGTTCTCGTCGTCGACGGGCGTGAAATTGAAATAGATTTCCCGCCAGCCGCCGACGCCGTCCATTCCCGCGCGCGGCGGCACGATGACGCGCGTGACGTTCGGCGCGTAATGCAGGCTGACGCGCGCGAGGCCGTTCTTGCGCGTCCCGAGACGGAGCAGGCCCCATTCGGTCTCCTCGGCGGACACGATCGGCAAATCGACGGCGAGCGGCGCGTGGGAGCCGCCGGGCGCGTGGGTGAAGGCGACATGGACCTCGTCCATGCTGTTCTCGTAGCTCTGCAAATAATTGCAGGGGAGATGTTCGACGTTCCAGACGTCGAAAATACCCTCGCTCTCGCGCACCGGCCAGGGCGGGAAAGCCGGCGGCTCGCCATCGCCGAAATACGCGAAAACAAGGCCGACATATTCGCGCGCCGGCACGGAGCGGATTTTCACCTTGCGGGCGAAGCCCTCTTCCTCCGCCGGCTGTTCGACGCATTGGCCGGCGCGGTCGAATTTCCAGCCATGATAGACGCAGCGAATGTCGTCGCCCTCGACCCAGCCGAGGTGCATGAGCGCGAAACGGTGCGGGCAGCGCGCGTCGACGATGCGCACGTCGCCGCCGTCGCCGCGATAGATCGTGAAATCCTCGCTCATGATCCGCAGGGGTTTCGCCTCGCCCTTCGCGATGTCCTGGCTCCGGTACACGGCCACCCAGAACTGGCGCATGAACACGCCGCCGGGCGTGCCTGGCCTTGTCGTGGCGATGTCGACGCCGAAACGCGAGGTCGACCAGTCGTCGTCCCGCGAGGTTTCGGCGTCTTTCGAACTGGTCATGGGCGGCTCCCGGATTCCGGGCTTCGCGCGCCCGGTTCATCGGGCGATCATCCGCTGTTTCGGGGGAATTTTCCAGAGCGGCCGGTTTGCCTCAGCCGCCCGCCGCCTTGCCGAGCCCCACCACGATTTCACGCACGTGATCGAAATTGACCGCGATTTCGGCGCTGACGAAAAAGGCGAGGCCCTGGCCGACGCCTGGCGCGCGAAGCTCGAACGCCCGCGCCCGGCTCAGCAACATTCGGGGAACCGGCGCGGCGAGCGCCGCGGCCATGACCGCGACGCCAAGCGCCGCGCCCGCGATCAGATCGCCTGGATAATGATAGCCAAAATAAAGACGCGGCAGGCAGATCAGGAAAATCGACCAGGCGAAGGCGACGACGCCCAGCGACCGGCTGCGCGACCAGATCGCCGTCGAAAGCGCGCAGAACATGACCGCGTGATCGCTCGGGAAGGAATAAAGCCGCGCGAAATAGGCGTTGTCCGCTTCCCGGTAGGCGCGCAGCGCCAGCGCGGGCTCGCTGATGGGACGCAGGTGCGCGGGCACGAAATTTTGCAAGAGACGCGCCAGAAGCAGGCCGAGCGCGAGACCGCCGATCCATCGCAGGGCGAAGGCGAGGCCGCCGTCCCGTTCCCCGGACTCCCGCGCGCCCAGCAGCCAAAGAACGGAAACGAACAAAAAGCCCTTGAAAATCGGGTTCGAACTGACGATCCAGATCGCCTTGTCGAACAGGGGCGACACGCCCAGAAAGCCGTTCATGGCCTTCACGACGGCAATGTCGAAGCCGAATACGGGAATCACAGCGTCCGCGGCGGTCAAGGGATCTTCCGGGGTTGTCGCCCGAACAGGGATCGGACGGATATTCGACGCAAGGCTCGCAGGAAATGGTTAAAGTTAAACTCAACAGCGTCTGGATTCGCAAATGCCCGTACGTCAGCTCGATCCCGTTCTCGTCGACCGCATCGCGGCGGGCGAGGTCGTGGAGCGTCCCGCCTCCGCCGTGAAGGAACTGGTCGAGAACGCCCTGGACGCGGGGGCCTGGCGAATCGAGGTCGCGATCGAACAGGGCGGGCGCAAGCTCATCCGCGTCGTCGACGACGGCGCCGGCATGACGGCCGCCGACCTGACGCTCGCCGTCGAGCGGCACGCCACGTCGAAGCTGCCGGACGGCGATCTGTCGAATATCGGCACGCTCGGCTTTCGCGGCGAGGCGCTGCCGTCCATCGGTTCGGTGGCGCGGCTGGAGATCTTCACGCGGCCGGCGGACGCGCCCAACGGCCATTCCATCCGGGTCGACGAGGGCCTCAAGCGGCCCGTCGCGCCCGCCGCGCATCCGCCAGGCACGCGCATCGAGGTGCGCGACCTCTTCGCGGCGACGCCGGCCCGGCTGAAGTTCCTCAAGAGCGACCGCGCCGAGGCCCAGGCGGTCGCCGACGTGGTGAAGCGCCTCGCCATGGCGCATCCGCAGGTGCGCTTCGCGCTTTCGGGCGACAATCTCACGAGCCTCGAATACGCGGCCTGCCCGGCGGGCCCCGAGGGCTGGCTGACGCGCATCGGCCAGGTGATGGGCCGCGAATTCCAGGACAACGCGCTGCGCGTGGACGCCGAGCGGGAGGATTTCCGCCTCACGGGTTTCGCGGGCCTGCCGACCTACCACCGCGCCAATTCCCAGGCGCAATATCTCTTCGTCAACGGCAGGCCGGTGCGCGACCGGTTGCTGCACGGCGCGGTGCGCGGCGCCTACATGGACTATCTCCCCTCCGACCGGCATCCGGCGCTCGCGCTGTTCATCGACTGCGATCCCCATCAGGTCGACGTGAACGTGCATCCCGCCAAGGCCGAAGTGCGCTTTCGCGATCCATCGCTGGTGCGCGGCCTCATTGTCGGCGCGCTGAAACAGACGCTGGCCGCCGCCCTGCACCGCGCCTCGACGACGGGCGGAACGCGCACGCTCGACACGCTGGCGCGGCGCAACGTCTCGCCGGGAAAGTATCCGGCGCCGCCGCCGGCCCATTGGGACTGGCGCGCCTCGCCCGCGGCGCCAACGGGCTTTGGCGAGAACGCGCAGGCCTCGTTCGCGCCGCCGCCCGCGGCGGACACGCGCGCCCACGAGACGCCCGCCGCGCCCGATCTTCTGGACACGCCGCTCGGCGCGGCGCGGACGCAATTGCACGACACCTACATCGTCGCGCAAACGCGCGACGGCGTCGTGATCGTCGACCAGCACGCGGCGCACGAACGGCTTGTTTACGAACGCCTGAAGAAACAGCGCGACGCCGCGGGCGTCGCGCGGCAATTGCTGCTCATCCCGATCGTCGTCGAACTCGACGGCGCGGACGTGGACCGGCTGCTGGAGAACGCCGCCGCGCTCGCGGGGCTCGGGCTCGCGATCGAGAGTTTCGGCCCTGGCGCCGTCGCGGTGAGCGAGGCGCCCGCGCTCCTGAAGGACGCGGACATCGGCCGCCTCGTGCGCGATGTCGCGGACACGCTGGCGGAGACCGGCGCCGCCCTCTCGCTCGAAAAAAAGATCGACCACGTGCTCGCGACGATGGCGTGTCACCATTCCGTGCGCGCGGGACGCCGGCTCACCGGCGAGGAAATGAACGCGCTGCTGCGCGAGATGGAAGCGACGCCCGGCTCCGGGCAATGCAATCACGGGCGCCCGACCTACGTGGAGCTGAAACTCTCCGACGTGGAGCGGTTGTTCGGGCGCAGGTGACGCCGTTCAGTTCTTCATGCTCGCGGTCTTTCCGTCCTCGATGTATTTTTCGAAGAAGGCGACATAGGCGGGGTTCGGCCTCGATTTCTCGATGAAGATTTTTTCCGTTCCGGCGCTCGTGTCGTAATCCGGCGTGAATTTCATCATGGCGATGGAATCGCGCCTGAACTCTTCGTCGTTGCGCAGGTCCACAAGGGCCTTCCTGACGGCGTCGAGCGCCTCTTTCGGCGTGTTCGGCGCCATCACCAGAATACGCTCGAACCCGCGCGACAGCGTGTTCATCGTGTCGAAGGCTTCCCACAACGGGCCCTCCGGGGCCTTGCCCTTCACGCGTCTGAAAAAGTCGTGAAAATTCGTGGCGGGGATGTCCCCGGCCTCGCGCGGACGGGACACATTGGCCTCGTCGGGATTGTCGAACCAGACGGGGATGACGATCCCCTTGTCCACGAGAGCCGGCTCGACCGCGCCGCGATAGGACGGCAGCGATTCCGAGGTGACGTGAATCTCGCCGCGCTGCAAGGCGAGCCGGATGTCGGCGGCGCCGGGATAGCCCGTCACGTATTTGTATTTCAGGCCCAGAAGATCGAATTGCAGGCGCAATCGCAGGTCCTTGTCGCTATCGACCGCGAGACCGCCGACCCAGACCTCTTTCCTGTTCACGAGATCGTCGGGCGAGGCGAGACCGCCGCCCGTGTCCTTTCGCGCGTAGGTGACGCTGACGCCGGAGCCAGCGCCGACATAGCCGAGTCTGGTCACGTCGATCTTGAGGCTCGGGATCGCAGAGGCGGAAGACGAGGGGATGCTCGAGAAAAATCCCATCGTCAGCCCGTCGTTGGGCGCGACCTGGCCAAGCCAGTTCGCCGCGACGATGCCGCCCGCGCCGGTCATGTTGCGCACGATGACCGCCGGATTGCCCGCGATGTGCTTGCCGAGATGACGCGCCAGCAAACGCGCCTCGGTGTCGGTGGGCCCGCCCGTCGAGAGATTGACGAGAATCGCGAATTGCTTGCCCTGATAAAAGGGCGTTTGCGCCCCGGCGCCGCTGGCGCCGAGGCAGAGCAGGAGAGCGAGGGCGCGCGATTGCATGAAAGTGTCTCCTCGCGAAAACGCGATTGCGCCGATCAGTTCTTCAACGACTCGAAACCGGGCCGGTAGCTCTTGTCGTCGAGGAATTGCGACAGGCCCTTCTGCATGCCCTTGTCCTTGTCCTTCGCGACGAGCTCGGTGAGCTTGGCGGCGAGATATTGCTGCGCCTGGTCGTGCGTCATGCCGCGCACGGTGCGCACGGCTTCCCTGGTGGCGCGCAAGGCCGCCGGGTTCTTGTCCCTGAGCAGGTTCGCGATCTTCAGCGTTTCCTCGCGCAATTTTTCCAGCGGCACGGAATAGTTGACGAGCTTGATTTCCGCGGCCTTCTTCCCGTCGAAGGGCAGGCCCGTCATCGCGTAGAAAATCGCGTCGCGATAGCTCATCACTTCCGTGACGTTCCAGCTCACGATGCCACCAGGAATGACGCCCCAGTTGACTTCCGACAGGCCAAAGGTCGCCTCGTCCGCGGCGATGGCGATGTCGCAGGCGCAGACCTGCGTGAAGGCGCCGCCGAAGCAGTAACCGTTGATCATGGCGATCGTCGGCTTCGGGAATTGCGAGAGCCGGCGCCAGCGCCAGCGGTTCGACGCCTCCTGAGACTTCTGGCGCAACTCCGGATTGTTGGCTGTTTCCCGAAAGTACGTCTTGAGGTCCTGGCCGGCGGAAAAGGAAACGCCCGCGCCGGTGATGATCAGCACCTTTGTTTCGTCGTCGCCGGCGAGCTCGCCGAGCGCGTCGTCCATGTCGAAATGCAATTGCGGGCTCATCGCGTTGCGCTTCTCCGGGCGATTGAAAATCACCCAGGTGACGCCATTGTCCTTTTCGACGCGGATCGTGTCGTAGGTCAGTTTCACGGCTTCCTCCCGTCATTGTTGAATGACGGGATCGTAGTCCGGCGCGGGGCGGCGCGAAAGCCCCCCGTCACGGCCGGCGGACGACGCGCACGTCGACCGCCACCGCGCCGCCGCCGCGCGCGCGCACGACGAGCGGATTGATCTCGATTTCGCCGATGTAATCGCGGTGCGCGAGATAGAAATCGGCGAAGCCCGCCACGGCGCGCCGCAAGGCGTCGACATCGGCGGGCGGCGCGCCGCGGAATCCCGCGAGCACCCTGGCGATTTTGGGACGCGACAGCGCGGCCCCGAGTTCGCTGGCGTCGAGCGGCAGGGTCAGGATTTCCGTCGCGTCCATGAGTTCGACGTTGACGCCGCCGAGGCCCAGCACGAGGCAGGAGCCGAAGGCGGGATCCTCGTGCGCTCCAAGCAAAATCTCGACGCCGGAGACCATTTCCTGGACGAGAAAGCCGTCGATCCTGGCGTCGGGAAGCCGTTCGCGCACGGTCGTCAACATCGCGGTCGCCGCCCGCGTCACGTCGCCGGGGCTCGCGAGGCCAACGCGCACCGCGCCAAACTCGGTCTTGTGGACCACATCGGGCGAGACGAGTTTCAGCGCGACGGGAAAACCGATCGACGTCGCGAGCCGGGCCGCGGAGTCGGGGTCCGACGCGAGGCCGCCGCGCGGTTCGCGCAATCCATGCGCGGCAAGCGTTTTTTCGAGCGCGCCGGCGGCGACGTCGCGCGCGTATCCGCGCGTCGCCGGCGATTGCGGCAAGGGACGGCGCCGGCGGTCGGCGTGATCGCACAGCGCCTTCATCACCTTTACTGTTTCCGGGATGCCCATCAGAAAGGGAATCCCCGCTTCCTTCCGGAAATCGACGGA
>CAISEY010000124.1 GCA_903884435.1 uncultured Hyphomicrobiales bacterium
ACTAGTGCGCTAACCGGGCTGCGCTACACTCCGACTGCGGGCCTTATAGAGAAGGGATTCCGGCGGCGCAACCGCGCCTCGCCGATTGTTGACGCGAAGATGAAAAGTTTTATCCACCGCGCGCAGCGGCGAGCACGCGGCGCGCGGCGGCGATCTCGGACAGCGCGGCGTTCATCAGGGCATGAAATTCGCCGGCGCTCTCCGGCCCCTCCCCCGCGCCCGGCTCCGCTCCGGACGGCGGCGCGACCGGCGCCTCCTCGCGTGGCGCGGCCGGTCGTTCGCCATCGGCGCGCAGCGCGATCACCGCGCGCGCGCCCTGCTCCCTGAGGATGCGCTGGACGCCCTTGATCGTGTAGCCCTCTCCATAGAGCAGCCGCCTGATCGCGCGCAGCAGCTCCATGTCCTCGGGCCGGTAATAGCGGCGACCGCCGCCACGCTTCATCGGCTTGATTTGCGAGAAGCGCGTCTCCCAGAACCGCAGGACGTGTTGCGGCACGTCGAGGTCGCCGGCGGCCTCGCTGATGGTGCGGAATGCGTCGGCGCTCTTGTCCATCAAGCGGCCTGCCCCGTGGCGACGAAGGTCAGTCTTTCACTCCGTCGAGCGAGCGCCCGTCGACGCGGGCCTTCAGAATGTTCGACGGCTTGAACATCATCACGCGGCGCGGCGTGATCGGCACCTCGACCCCGGTCTTGGGATTGCGCCCGACGCGCTCGCCCTTGGCGCGGACGACAAACGATCCGAAAGACGACAGTTTCACCGTCTCTCCCCGGGCCAGCGCCTGTGAAATTTCCTCGAGAAAAGTCTCTACGAGTTCCGCCGACTCCGTGCGTGCGAGCCCGACGCGAAGGTACACAGCCTCCGCGAGATCGGCCCGTGTCACCGTGCGGCCGCCATTTTCCGATGTGACGGATTTCGCCATGTGATTCCCCGGAACTGCCAAGCAAGTGATATTTGCGCCAAAACAATAGATCAACGCGACGCATGTGCCGTCACCGGAAGCCCTTCGTCAATCCCTGTCCGCGCCGGCGCGCCAGGAGATTGATTCGCCCGGACTTTAGGGAAGCCCTCCGTTCACCAGCGAATCAGCGCGGAGCCCCAGGTGAACCCGCCGCCCATCGCCTCGATCATCACGAGATCGCCAGGCTTGATTCGTCCATCCGCGCTGGCGACCGACAGGGCGAGCGGAATCGAGGCGGCCGACGTGTTGCCGTGCATCGACACGGTCTTGACGATCTTCTCGCGCGCGATGTGCAGTTTGTCCGCCGAGGCGTCGATGATGCGTTCGTTGGCCTGGTGCGGCACGAACCAGTCGAGGTCGTCCGGACCGAAGCCCGTCGCGTTGAACGCGTCGGTGATGACGTCCGTCACCATGCCCACCGCGTGCCGGAACACGTCGCGGCCCATCATGCGCAAATGGCCGACGGTTTGCGTCGTCGAGGGTCCGCCATCGACGTAAAGCTTCTCGCGGTGCCGGCCGTCCGAGCGCAGGTGCGTCGTGAGAACCCCGCGGTCGGCGGTGGAGCCCGCCCCCTCGCGCGCCTCCAGCACCACCGCGGCGGCTCCGTCGCCGAACAGAACGCAGGTCGTCCGGTCCTTCCAGTCGAGAATTCGGGAAAACGTTTCCGCGCCGATCACCAGCGCGCGCTTGTGCGATCCGGACAAAAGAAACTTGTCGGCTGTCGCCAGCGCGAAGACGAAACCGGAGCAGACCGCCTGCAAATCGAATGCCGCGCCCCGCGTGATGCCGAGCGCCGCCTGAACCTGCGTCGCCGTCGAGGGAAAGGTATAGTCGGGCGTCGAGGTCGCGAGCACGATGAGGTCGATGTCTTCGGCGGCGAGCCCGGCGGCCGAGAGCGCGCGGCGCGCGGCTTCGGTGGCGAGGGTCGACGTCGTCTCGCCCTCGCCGGCGATATGACGTTCGCGAATGCCGGTGCGCTGGAAAATCCATTCGTCGCTGGTGTCGACGATCCTGGCGAGATCCGCGTTGGTGAGACGCTTTTCGGGCAGACAGGCGCCAACGCCGGCGACGACAGAGCGCGTTTTCGTGGATTGGGTCACGCGGGGTTTCCGTGTTGGTCCTGATCAGGCGCCGGTTTCGGCGGGAACGTGCGCGCTGGCGATGGCGAGTTTCGCCTCCTGCGCGTGGACGAGCGAGTCGCGGATTTTCGCCTGGAGGTCATGGCGCACCATGCGGTACCCCAGATCGATCGCGGCGCGATAGCCGATCGGATCGGTGCCGCCATGGCCCTTGATCACGATTCCGTCGAGGCCCAGAAAAACGCCGCCCGCGGTTCCCCGCGGGTCGAGCTGCTGCTTCACGCGGGCGAAGGCCTTCCTCGCCAGCAGGGCGCCAAGTTTCGACATCCATGTCGCGGTCATCTCCCGACGCAGAATCGCGCCAATCTGCCGCGCGGTGCCTTCGGCCGTCTTCAGGGCGATGTTCCCGGTGAACCCCTCGGCGACCACCACGTCCGTCGTGCCTTGTCCGATGTCGTCGCCTTCGACGAAGCCATGATAGGAAAAGCCCGGAAGCCTGGCCTCGCGGAGCAAACGCCCGGCTGCCTTGACCTCCTCGATTCCCTTGATTTCCTCGACGCCGACGTTCAGCAGGCCCACGGTCGGCTCGGGCAGATTGAAGACGATCGACGCCATCGCCGCGCCCATGATCGAAAGATCGACGTAATGTTGCGCGTCCGCGCCGATGGTCGCGCCCACGTCGAGAACGATCGACTGCCCCCGCAAGGTCGGCCAGATCGCCGCGAGCGCCGGCCGGTCGATCTGCTGCATCGTGCGCAGGCAAAACTTCGCCATGGCCATCAGCGCGCCGGTGTTGCCGGCGGACACGGCGACGTCCGCCTCGCCCTTTTTCACGGCCTCGAGCGCCATCCACATGGACGACGTGCGCCGCCCCTGGCGCAGCGCCTGGCTGGGCTTGTCGCCCATTTGCACGGAGACGGACGAATGGACGACGCGGGAGACGCCGGCGAGCGCGGGATATTTCTTCAATTCGGCGGAAACAGCCTGTTCGTCGCCGAAAAGGACGAACGAAGCGTCGGGCCGGCGCTCCAGCGCGAGCGCGGCGCCTGGCACGCTGACCGTCACGCCATGATCGCCCCCCATGGCGTCGATCGCGATGCGAACCGGATCTTTCATGCCTGACTTTTCATCGAAACCCGAACTCCGGGAACCCTTCGGCGAGGGCGTCAGCGCGGGAGCGCCTTTCAAGGTGGCGGACAATAGCCAATTGAGCCCTGAACGCAATGGCGAAGCCGGACCGGACCTTCATTTGCCGGGGGTCTCGTCCTTCCGCAGCTTCGCCAGCGAGGCGAAAGGCCTTTCGCTCGAAGGTTCCGGCGGAATCTCCGGCGCCGCGAAGGCCGCGTCCGGCTTGCGGGGCCAGGGATCGAGGCCAAGCGCGAGAAACTCCGTGGCGAGGGCGCCAAGGTCGATACGCCCGTCGACGATCAGATCCGATTCCTCGTCGGGGCCGGTGAGCGACACGTCGGCCACCACCTTCCCGCCGGCGCCCGCCGGCGTCCGCGGCGGCGGCGGCGAAAAAACAGCCTCGACGGGCTCGCGCACGTCGGCCTCGAAATCCTCCAGCGTCACCACGCAGTTTTGCGTGACGCGGGCCGTGACCTCGCCGGTCACCTCGACGCGGCCGCGGCTGAGCGGTGCGATCTCGAAGGTCGCGCGCGCGGAAGCGACGGCCGGCACTCCGAGAAACCCGGCGAGCAGCCGGCATTCCTCCGCGTCCGCCTCGATGGCGCGCGTGACTTTCCTGTCGCGCGCCTCGTCGACCCGGAGCCTCCGGGAGAACACCGGGGCCGGCGAAGGATGCGACGCGATGTCTTCGTGCTTTTTCATGGACTCACCCGATCACGCCATCGATCCCGCCAGCGGCGGCCGGAAACGGGACAGGCCGTTTCATATAATCATCAATCCCGAAATTCGCCTGGCTTGCGTCGACACGACGAACATAGGCCGCGAGCCTGCCCGTCGCCGCGTCCTCCGGCGCCCGTTCTCCCGCGTAAACATTGCGCGACAGCGCCGCGCGCAACGCCCCGTCGCCGCTGGCCGCGAGCGCTTCCGCGTAGGCCTGGCGCCGTCCGAGCCAGCCCGCGGCCATCTTCTTCATCTTTTTCGGCACGGCGACGTCGCTCGTCCCCGTTTCGCGCAACGCGTCGTCGAAGCGACTGAAAATCATGTCCGTGAGCTCCTGCGCCAGTTCCGGCCCCGGAGCGGGAAGCTTCGCCAGACGAACGACCGTCGGCGTCGCGATGGCCGCCAGAATTTCGAAACGTCCCTCGAACGTGTCGGCGACGCCGTGCTCCAGATAGAGCGCCGGCTGGCGCGCGGCCGCCATGATCTCGCCGTGAAGCCGGTCGATAACCGCGCCGTGCGTCCGGCGGCGAAACAGGCCCAGCCTCATGAAAATCTCCCGCGCGCCACGCGCTGGCGGAGGAGCGCGAGCTTGCAAATTCGCCTGACGGGGGTTAGGCATCGACGCGGCGCGATGCAAGTAAAATTCAGCGCGTGGCGACACAGACGGCTCACGGGAACCCGTTACCGATGAACACGAAAGCAACTGGACCGGACCGGCGCGAGCCTCTCGCGCGCAATGCGGGAAAACGCTCCCGGGCTGGAAGACTCGCGCTGGCCGCGGCGATCTGCGGCGCGCTGGCCGGATGCCTCGGCTACGACGGCGAGTTGCAGCACGGATATGTGATGGACGAAAGCCTGCTGGTGCAGGTTCGTCCGGGATCCGCCGCCGAGCAGGTCATCACGGTGCTGGGCACCCCCACGACGACCTCGACGGTGGGCGGCGGCGCCTGGTACTACATCAGCCAGAAATCCTATCGCGCGATGGCCTATTCGCAGCCGGAAATAACCGACCAGCGGATTTACGCGGTCTATTTCGACAAGAACAAGAAGGTCGAGCGCGTCGCCAATTACGGCATGGAGGACGGTCGCGTGATCGACTTCATCACCCGCACGACGCCGACCGCGGGCACGGAACAGTCGTTCCTGATGAACGCGATGAAAAACCTGTTGCGGATGCCGGGATAGGATTTCCCGGCGAACCGTCGCGGCCGCTCGTTTACGACCGGCGTTTTTTTCAACCATGAATGCAAAAAGGGCGGGGTTTCCCCCGCCCTTTCGCGTTTCGGAGCCTGGCGGCCGCCTCAGCCGTGCGCGAGCACGGCGAGGAGCAGCAGCGCCACGATGTTGGTGATCTTGATCGCCGGGTTCACGGCGGGGCCCGCCGTGTCCTTGTAGGGGTCGCCGACGGTGTCGCCGGTGACGGAGGCCTTGTGGGCGTCCGAGCCCTTCAGATGCTTGACGCCATCCTTGTCGACGAAGCCGTCCTCGAAGGACTTCTTGGCGTTGTCCCAGGCGCCGCCGCCCGAGGTCATGGAGATCGCGACGAAGAGGCCATTGACGATCACGCCGAGCAGCATCGCTCCGAGAGCGGCGAAGGCCGAGGCCTTGGAGCCGGAAATCCACAACACGCCGAAATAGGCGACGAGCGGAGCCAGCACCGGCAGCAGCGACGGGATGATCATTTCCTTGATCGCCGCCCTGGTCAGAAGATCGACCGCGCGCGCGTAGTCGGGACGCTCGGTGCCCTTCATGATGCCCGGCTTTTCCTTGAACTGGCGCCGGACTTCCTCGACGACCGCGCCGGCCGCGCGGCCGACCGCCGTCATGGCGATGCCGCCGAACAGATAGGGGATGAGGCCGCCGAAGATCAGGCCCGCGACCACGTAGGGGTTGGACAGATCGAAGGAAATCGGGCCCATGCCCTGGAAATACTTCGCGCCCGATTTCGCGAAGGCGTCGAGGTCGTTCGTGTAGGCGGCGAAGAGCACGAGGGCGCCGAGGCCGGCAGAGCCGATCGCGTAGCCCTTGGTGACGGCCTTGGTGGTGTTGCCGACCGCGTCGAGCGCGTCGGTGGAGTGGCGCACTTCCTTCGGCAGGCCCGCCATTTCCGCGATGCCGCCGGCGTTGTCCGTCACCGGACCGAAAGCGTCGAGGGCGACGATCATGCCGGCGAGGCCGAGCATGGTCGTGACAGAGATGGCCGTGCCGTAGAGGCCGGCGAGCTGGTAGGTGGCGAGAATGCCGCCGACGATCACGAGAGCCGGAAGCGCCGTCGATTCAAGCGAAACCGCGAGGCCCTGGATGACGTTGGTGCCGTGGCCGGTCACCGACGCCTGGGCGATGGAGACAACCGGGCGCTTGCCCGTTCCGGTGTAATATTCGGTGATGACGACGAGGAGGCCCGTCACGACGAGGCCCACGAGGCCGCAGATGAACAGGTTCGCGCCGGTGATCGACATGCCCGAGACCTTGCCGAACTCGCCCCAGCCGGTGACGAACTGGGTGGCGATCCAGAGGCCGCCGATCGACAGCACGCCGGTCGCGATCAGGCCCTTGTAGAGCGCGCCCATGATCGAGCCATTGGCGCCGAGCTTGACGAAATAGGTGCCGACGATCGAGGTGACGATGCAGGTGGCGCAGATCGCCAGCGGATACATCATGGAAGCCGCGAGCGTCGTCGCGTTGCCCGCGAAGAAGATCGAACCGAGCACCATCGTGGCGACGACCGTCACCGCGTAGGTCTCGAACAGGTCGGCCGCCATGCCGGCGCAGTCGCCGACGTTGTCGCCCACGTTGTCCGCGATGGTCGCGGGGTTGCGCGGATCGTCCTCGGGGATGCCGGCTTCCACCTTGCCCACGAGATCGGCGCCCACGTCCGCGCCCTTCGTGAAGATGCCGCCGCCGAGACGGGCGAAAATCGAGATCAGCGACGCGCCGAAACCGAGCGAAACCAGCGCGTCGATGACGGAGCGGTTGTTCGGGGCAAGGCCCATCGGACCGGTCAGCACCCAGTAGTAAACCGCCACGCCGAGCAGCGCGAGGCCCGCGACCAGCATGCCCGTGACCGCGCCCGCCTTGAAGGCGATGTCGAGGCCGCCGGCCAGCGATTTGGTCGCCGCCTGGGCCGTGCGCACGTTGGCGCGCACCGAAACGTTCATGCCGATGAAGCCGGCGAGGCCCGAAAGCACCGCGCCGATGAGAAAGCCGATGGCCTCCTTCATGCCGAGCAGCCAGAGAACGATGGCGAAGATCACCACGCCCACGGCGGAAATCGTGATGTACTGGCGCTTCAGATAGGCCTGCGCGCCCTCGGCGACCGCGCCGGAAATCTCCTGCATGCGCTGGGAGCCAGCGTCCGCCGCCATCAACTGGGAGACGGTCACGGCCCCGTAGACGAGGGACAGACAGCCCCCCAGAATGACCAGCCAAATAGCACTCATGAATCCGCGCCCTCTGTTTATGATGTCCCGTCGCCGGGATAACGAGGTTTTTCCGGCGGAATCGCTTCCCCGGCCCCCGAGCCGGGCACCTCTTGCCAGAAAGCCGCCCGGCCCGCAATCGTCCCCGTTAATCTATCGTTAAGACCCGGCGGATTTTCTTCGGCGTGTCCGCGAGTCTCTATTCAACCAGCATTTTCCGGGCCCGCGCGACCACTTCGGGCGGCATCCGGCCGACGCTCCGCACCAGCGCCTGCAAGTCGTCGCCGGGCATGTAGTTGATTTCCAGGTTCTTCGCGGTCATTTCGCGCAGCAGTTCCGGATCGCGCATCATCCGGTCGAAGGCGCCGCGCAGCAGCGCCACGCGTTCGGGCGGCACGCGCGGCCCCGCCATGAAGGCGCGGCCCATGTCCTCGGTCGCGCCGAGCAATTCGAGAATTTTCTTTTCGTCGGGCGTGTCCGTGAGTTCGCCAAGCGTCGGCACGCCCGGCAGGTCGGGGTGGCGCTTCACGCCGATCTGGAACAGCGGAAACACGACGCCATTCCGGATCCAGTCGGCGTGGGCGTTGATCAGGTCGATCCAGACGCCCGTCGCGAATCCATGCGTTTCGCCCCGCTCCATCGCGAGCGCCATGTCGGTCGAGCCCTGATAGCCTGGCACGATCCGGAACCTCGTGCCGAGCACGGCGTTGAGCGCCTTTGGCACCATCACCGAGGTCGCCGTCGGGGTCGTCGCGCCGAACACGACCTCCCTGGTCTTCGCGTCCTCGATGCTCCTCACGCCCGCGGTGTTCCAGACGATCCCGACATTGAGCTGCGTGCCCATCCGGGCGATCCAGTTGAAATTCGTCATGTCGAAATCGCCGGCGTTCTGGATGCCGAGCACCTGGTTCGCCAGCAAACCCTGATGACAGATGCCGATGACGCTGCCGTCCTGCGGACCGACGCCATAAATATGCGCCGCGGCGCGGGCGGTCGCCGCGCCGGGCATGTTCTCGACGATGAATTTCACGTCGACGGGCATGTGCCGCGGCAGATATTCGGCCACGAGCCGCGCGTAGAGATCGAACCCGCCGCCGGGCGGAAAACCGACAATGATTCGCAGCACCCTGCCCTTGTAGAAAGGGGCGGCGTCCTGCGCCCGGGCGGCGAAGGGAAGCGAGGCGAGGGACGCCGCGAAGGCGCGGCGCGTCGGTCCGCGCGGTCGCGACGCGGTCAACGCGATCCCGGCTCGTTCATTCCCTCCGCTGGCCATGTCGCGATCGCGCCTTCTCGCTCGTGTTGTCGCCGCGCGCTCGCCTTCGCCCGCGCCGCGGGAGAAGGAAGCGTCCATCCTATTCGTTCGCCGGTTTCCTCTGCGCCTTCGCGCGTTCGCCCGTTTTGTAATAGTCGCCCTCGACGGCCCATTGCGCTTCCTCGCGGTCGCGGTCGCTCCAGTCGCCGAGTTCGTAGCCATGCCAGGGAATGCGCGGCTTGAGCGCCGGCAGGCCCAGTTCCTCCCAGATCTTGCGCGCGTTCTCCATGTATTGCTTCGCCGGCAGCGACACCGGCGTGTAATCCCATTGACGCATCGCGTTCATCAGCAACGTCGAACCGAAATAGCGCTGCACCGTCGAAACGTCGATCTCGCCATCGAAGGGCGGATTGCCCGAGGGATCGAGACCGACGCTGCGCTCCCCGATGATCTTGCAGTCCTTTTCCGGTTGCATCCTGTAGGACATGGCCCAGATCACCGCCTCGGGATCGTGCAGGTCGATGTCGTCGTCGACCGCGATCACCATCTTGCCGACGAGCGCCGTGCGTCCGGCGACCGCGTAGAGCGCCTGCCAGACGATGGACGGATTGCAGCGCTTCATCTGGATCACGACGAAGGAATCGAGCGCGATCTCGTGGCACGCCACGTCCGTCACGTCGGGAATGCCGCAGGCGTTGCGCAGATAGAACAGGAAATTGTTGTCCTGGGCGATTTTCTTCAGCTTCGAGCTTTCGGAGGGCGGCATCTGGCTGGTGATGGCGGTGAAGATCGGATTCTTGCGATGGGTGATCGCCGTCACCTCGAACACGGCGTTGTAGACGCGGCCGCCCATGTGCCCCGTGTATTCGCCGAAGGGCGCCTCGGGTTCCAGATATTCCGTTGAAATATAGCCCTCGATGACGAGTTCCGCGTGACAGGGAACCAGGAGATCGACGGTCTTGCAGCGCACGAGGTCGAGCGGCTCGCCGATCAGCGACCCCGCCACCTGATATTCCTCGACGCCGTAGGGAATGCGCGAACCGGCGAGATAGGTGAGCGCCGGCGGGCCGCCGATGACGAGCGCCGCCTCGAGGTTCTTCCCCTTCCTGCGCGCCATGTCCCAGTGTTTCCAGCCGTGGTTGCGCGGCGAGATGAACATGCCCATCCGGTCCGGCGCCTTCACCTGGCCGCGATAATTGCCGACGTTGATCCAGCCTGTTTCCGGATCCTTCGTGATCCAGTTCGACGCGGTCGTGTAGGGGCCGACGTCGAAGCCGGGCGTCGAAATTGGAATCGGAAACTCGCCGAGCCCGCCATGCTCGAGCAGGCTGTCGCCCATGTGCACCTCGTCCTGCACCGAGCCGTAGTTGAGCACGCGCGGCGGCGTCGGTCTGGCCTGGGCCTTTTGCCAGCGCTCGCGCACCTGGCTGACGTGGCAGCCCATGCCGATGGAATAGACCTCTGTCGAGGCCGCGTAGATGCCGACGGCGACGCCGCCCTGCAGGTTGTTGCCCTTCGCGTCGCGGACGTTCTCGAAATAAAAGCCCTTGCGCTGCTCCTCCGGAAGGCCCCGGAACTGCCAGCGCACCAGCGGCATCAACTCGGTGTCCTTGCAGATCGATCGCGTGACGCGCACGAGCTTGCCGCGCTTTTCCAGATTGTCGAGATGGGTCCGCAAATCCTGAAGATTGCCGCCTTCTTCGCCCGCCATGTTTCCCCCCGGTGCTTCGATTTCCGGCGACTATTTGGCAGGCCCGGGGCGCGCCGTCAAAGTTTCCGTGTTCAGCTCCTTGCTGAACACACCGCGAACATATATAGATCGTTCATGCTTTGTTTAGGCGTTGATTCCACATTCGGGGCGCTTCGGTCCGGGATGATTCGGGCGGCGCGGCGCATGGTTTCGGGGGACGGAATGCTGACGAAAAAACAATCGGAACTGCTGCGGTTCATCAACGAACGATTGAAAGAAACGGGCGTGCCGCCGTCGTTCGACGAAATGAAGGACGCGCTCGATCTCGCCTCGAAATCGGGCATCCACAGGCTCATCATCGCGCTGGAGGAGCGCGGCTTCATTCGCCGCCTGCCGAATCGCGCCCGGGCGCTGGAGGTGCTCAAACTGCCGGAATCCTCGACCCCCGCCGGCCAGGGCCGCGGCCGGTTCCAGCCTTCGGTCATCGAGGGCAATCTCGGCAAGCTGCGCCCCGCCTCCTCGGCCCCGACCGCGGAGCACGAGGGCGCCTACAGCGTCTCCATTCCGGTGATGGGACGCATCGCCGCGGGCACGCCGATCTCGGCCATCCAGAGCCGTCTCCACACCATCGGGCTGCCGGCGGACATGATCGGGCCCGGCGACCATTTCGCGCTCGAGGTTCGCGGCGATTCCATGATCGAGGCCGGCATCCTCGATTCCGACACCGTCATCATCAAGAAGCAGGACCAGGCGGAAACCGGGGACATTATCGTCGCTCTCATCGACGACGAGGAGGCGACTCTGAAGCGCCTGCGCAAACGCGGCGCCTCCATTGCGCTCGAGGCGGCGAACCCGGCCTACGAAACCCGGATTTTCGGGCCGGACCGGGTGCGTATCCAGGGCAAGCTGGTCAATCTCATCCGCAAATACTGAGGCGGCGCGCCCGTCTTTCCGGACGGGCGTTTCCTATTGCGGCTGAACGTTGGCCGCCTTCAGAATTCCCGGCCATTTGGCGACGTGTTCGGCGAGCAATTTCGCGAGTTCCGCGCGCGAACCGCCCATCAGTCCCATCCCGAGCCGCTCCAGCGTCTCGCGCACCTCCGGCGTGTTCAGACTGACGTTGATTTGCGCGTTCATCTTTTCGAGGATGGGTTCCGGCGTCCCCGCCGGCGCGAGCACCGCCTGCCAGACATCCGGATCGAACCCGATTTGCGGGAAGCCGCTTTCCGCCATGGTCGGGACATCGGGCAATTGCGGCTCGCGCGCGTGGCTGGTGACGGCGATGGCGCGCACCTGTCCGTCTCGGATCATCGGCAGCACGTTCGACAGCGGCACGAAATTCACGTCGATCCGCCCGCCCAGAAGATCGAGCCGCGCCTGTTCGCCGCCCCGGTAGGGCACGCCAAGGATGTCGAGGCCCGAGATCGTCCTGAAATATTCGCCGACGATTTGCGGCGAGGTTCCCTGGCCATAGCCAAAACTGAGCTTGCCCGGATTGGCCCTCGCGCGCCGCACGAATTCATCGAGCGTCTTCACCGGCAACGCCGGCGGCACGATCATCACGTGCGACCAGCCGGCGAGCGAGCCGACCGGCGCGAAGGATTTCAGCGGGTCGAGTCCAAGTTCGGGATACATCGTGCTCATGTAGGCGAGCGCCTGCCCCGACAGCAGCAGCGTGTAGCCGTCGGGCGCCGCCGTCGCGACCGCCTTGATGCCGATGGTGGTGCCCGCGCCTGGCCGGTTCTCGACGAGAACCGGAACGCCCAGCCCCATCGAGACGTGCTGGAACAACACGCGCGCCAGCACGTCGACGGGCGAACCCGCGATATAGGGAACGATCATCCGCACGGGTTTCGTCGGCCATTCGTCCGCGCGCGCGGGGGCGCGCGCGGCGACCAGCGCCGCGCCAGCCGCAAGAGCCCCCGCGATCATCCCGCGTCTGTTCATGCCATCCTCCCGCCCGCGCCGCCACGGACGGACATTACAGCGCGGCGCGGCGCGAGGCTAACGAAACGGCGCGTCCTCGCCCGCCTCGTCGAACTCCCGGACGGGCCCCTGTCCCGGCCGCGGCGCCGGCGCGCCATTCGCCTCGCGCGGAACCGCGCGTTTGGGCGCGCGCGACCAGGGCCTGTCCTCGTCGACCCCGCGCGCGCGGCGCTCGTGAATCACGTCGTCGTCGAGCCGCAGCGTGACCGCGCCGGTCTCGTCGAGCCGCGCGCGGTCGATGACGAGTTCCGCTCCGCATCCGGTTGGCGCGACGAGCGAGGCGACGACAATGTCCGCCCGCGCGCAATCCTCGGGAAAGGCGGCCGCGTCGAGAACCAGCGCGAGCACGCGCCCGTCCGCCAGAGTGGCGACGCAGCCGCGCGCGTCGCACCGGGGCTTCGAAAGATCGCCGTTCGCCGGCGCCCAGGCGGCCATGGCGGCGGCGCGCGGGGCGCCCGCCACGGCGACGGTGGCCTGCCGCGCCGTCCGGGCGTCCGCGTCGGCGCGCAACCATTGCTCGACGACGAACGGGCTCGGACGCCGCCCCATGACGGCGAGCTCCCCCGACGCGAGCCGGACCGCCACCGCTTCCCCGGTCGGCGCGATCGCCACGTCGAAACGCGGCCCGGAGACGGCGCCGGCGAGGCCGACGCCCAGAAATGGCAGGGCGAGCAGCCGCAACGGCCAGCTCCGCCACAAGACGGCGTTGAGCACGGCGAGCGCGAGAAACACGATGGCCCAGGGCGCGAATTCCCGCAGATGAATCGTCGCGGCCGGCATCGCCGCGATCCACGACGCCGCCCACAGCACGAAGTCGATGCCAAGCCCGATGTAGCGCCACACGAAAGCGTCGAGCCCGAGCGGATAGAGGAGCGATCCAAGCAGGGCGCCGGGCACGGCGAACACCTCGATGATCGTCAACGTCAGCGGATTGCCAATCAGAACCCAGGGCGAGATTTCGTGAAAATTATACGCCATGAAGGACATTGTCGCGCCGGTGGCGCACAGGGTCGAGAACAGCGCGCTGCCGGGACCATGCCGCGTCTTGTCGAAGAAAACGAGCAGCTTGTCCTTCCGGTCGACGCGCAACTGGGCGAGCAGGTCGTCGTCCCGCCGCCAGAGACGGGCATAGGCCGAAATCCGGGCCTCCCACGCCGCGAGCAGCGCCGCGACCGCGGCGAACGAGAGCTGGAAACTCGCGCCAAGCAACGCTTCCGGCTCGAAAACGACGATCATCATCGCGGCGAAGGCGAGGTTGCGCATGGAGATCGCCTGGCGCTCGAACACCACGGCCCCCAGCACGATCAGCGTCATGTAGAGCGCGCGCTCGGTGCCGACGCGCGAACCGGTGCCGATGTCGTAGAGCATGGCGCCGGCCATCGCCAGCAGCGCGGCCCATTTCTTGATGGGATAGTGGAGCGCCAGCGTGCGCGACAGGGCCAGAAGTCGCCGGAAACCGACGAAGAAAATGCCCGCCACGAGAGTCATCTGGACGCCCGCGATCGTGATGATGTGGAATATCCCCGCCTCGCGAATGACCTCGCGAGTGGGATCGTCGAGAAAATCGCGCTTGCCCGTCACCATGGCCGCGCCGACGGCTCCGGCTGGCCCGCCGACGATCGTTTCGACGCGTCGCGCCAGCGCGTTGCGGGCGCGGTCGACGGCGGCGTAAAATCGCAGTGCCGGCGGCGCCGGCACCGGCGCCTCGATTCTGTCGATGCGTCCGAGGGCGTTGCCGACCGCTCCGATCCGCGCGAACCACGCGTCGCGCGCGAATTCATAGCCCCCCGGCAGCGCGGCCCGCGCCGGAGGCACGAGTCGCGCGTTGAGGCTGATGAACGCGCCCGCCTCGATTTGCGGCGTCGTTCGCGTCGTCAGTCGCACGCGATACGGCGTCTCCCCGGGCGCGATCCCCTGCATCGAGGACACGCGCAACACGAACCGCGCGCCCTCCTTGCGGAAGTCGATTTCCTCGACGAAGCCGCTGACTTTCAGGATGCGAATCTGGTCGAACGCCGGAGCGGCGACGCGGGCGTTGCGCAGGGCGCCGCAGAAGACGCCGCCGAAAACAGCGGCCACGGAAACCGCGAGACGAAACGCGACGGGCTTGCCGCGCGTTACGCAGGCCAGCGCGGCGGCGAACGCGAACAACAGGCCGGCGAACGGCAGCGACGGTTCGCGGTCGGCCGTGAGATACAGAATGGCTCCCGCGCCGGCGAGAACGGGTATCCAGAGAAACAGGCGCCGTTCGTCCGCCTCGCCGCGGAACGCCAGGGCCAGCGTTTCCCCGCCGAGCGCGAGGCGCTCCCGCCACGCGCCGGTCGCCGACGGCGCGCGCGA
>CAISEY010000125.1 GCA_903884435.1 uncultured Hyphomicrobiales bacterium
CCACGCCCATGAGTCCAAAAATCAGCGACAGGCCCGCCGCCAGCAGGAAGAGCAGCACGCCGTAAACGAGGCCGTTCAGCGCCTGCGTGAGGATGAGGTCCATGAGCGGCGGTTACGCCTTGTTGCCGGGGTATTCCCCCATTTCCCTGACCGTGTCGATCACCTCGTTGACGATTTCTCCATTCATGTCCTTGGCGCGGCGAATGTAGATGTTCTGGATGGCCTGATGCGTGACGGGATCAAAGCTCAACGGCCCGCGCGGCGCGACGAATTTCACCTTCACCATGGCCGCCGAGAGAGCCTCGCGGTCCTCGACCTTGCCGCCGACCGCTTTCGCCGCCTCGTCGAGGACGCGCATGGCCGAATAGCCCGTCTCCTCGAAAATGCCCGGCGTCGCCTTGTACTTCGCCTTGAATCGCGCGACGAACTCCTTGCTTTCGGGCGTGTCGAGCAATTCGCTGTAGATGCCGGACGAAATCCCTCCGATGGCGCTCTTGCCCTGACCGCCGAACGTGTCCGTGTCGAACACGGACTGGAAGCCGACGAGCGTCGACTTGCCCTTCAGGCCGAACTGGTCGAACTGCTTGACGAACCGCGCCGCGTCCGTGCCGCCAAAGAAGCAATATGTGAGACCGGGAGACGCCGCGCGCAGATCGGAGACATAGGCGCTGAAATCGGTCGCGGTGATGGGCGGATAAATCTCCTTCACGATCTTGCCGCCGCCCTTCACGTAGGAATCCTTGAAGGAATCGGCGATGTCGTGTCCGGTGATGAAGTCCGAAGCCACGATGGCCGCGTCCTTCGGCAGATTTTTCGCCGCCCATTCGCCCATGGCGTAGGCGACCTGCCAGTTCGACACGGTGGGCCGGAACATGTTCGGCAGTTTGCGGCCGGTGAGATCGGTCGCGCCGGCGCCGGTGATGATCCAGGGCGTGCCGCTCGCACGGAGGTAATCGACCATGGCGACGGCGACATGCGAGCCGAGCGGCCCCATGATGGCGTGAACCTTGTCGCTCTCCACGAGCTTGCGCAGCTTTTGCAGGCCCACCTGCGGGTTGAACTCGTCGTCCTCGCGCAGCATTTCGACCTTGCGGCCGGCGACCTTGCCGCCGTTTTCATCGAGATAGAGCGTCATGCCCTTCCAGGCCGCCTCGCCGAAGACGCCGTAGCCCTTCGTGTAGACGTTCAGCGCGCCGATCCGGATGGTGTCCGCGCCCTGCGCGATGGCCGCGCGAAACGCGCCCTCGAGCGCGAGCGCGCCGGACGCCGCCGCTGCGCCCCTGAGCACGGCGCGGCGCGACCGGGCGTTGATGATTCCTGTCATGGGTCCCTCCCTTTTATCGTGCCGATGGTTTCACGAGACATGCTTCTGGCGCAAGCCCAGCCGCTCCATGCGCGGCAGAATTTCGTCGCGCAGCATGGGAAACTCGTTGACGTAGTGGACGAGGCCGATCGCCATGCCCTCGAGCCCGGCGTCGCTGAACTCCTTCAGTCGCGCCACCACCTGATCGTAGGTGCCAAGGAGCGGATAGGTGCCGATGCCGCTGACGTGGCGCTCGACCAGTTTGCGCACGACGTCCGGCGGCATCGAACGGCCGCCGCCGGAAATGCGGATGTTGACGATGTGCTCGGCCGCCTCCCAGTCGCCCTGCTCGTGGACGATGTAATGGTGCCACTCCTTCGCTTCCTTTTCCGTCGCCCGGGCGATGACGTGGCCGCTGGCGAATACCCCGGCGGGGCGGCCGGCCAGCGCGCGCAGGCTCGCGATGTCCCTCGCCAGCGCCGGTTCGTCGAAAATGTTCATGAACAGGCAATCGGCGTTCTTCGCCGCGAAGGCGCGACCGGCGTCCGACGAACCCGCGCTCATGATCAGCGGGCGCCCGCCGCCCCAGGGCTTCGGCTTGCACAGCACGCCGCGCAATTTGAAATGTTTGCCATCGTAATCGAAAGGCTCGTTTTCACTCCAGATTTTGTTGGCGATGTCGAGCCATTCCTGCGTGTATTCGTAGCGCTGGTCGTGTTCGAGCAGGTTGGCGCCGAACATGGCGAATTCGCCTTCGTTCCAGCCGGAGACAACGTTGATGCCGAAACGGCCCTTGCCGACATGGTCGGCCGTGACCATCTGCTTGGCCGCGAAGACCGGGTTGATGAACGAGACGTGCAGCGTGCAGAAGGCGGAAATCTCCTTCGTCGAGGCCAGAATTCCCGTCGCCCAGGTCAGCGTCTCGTAGTTGGTGCCTTCCGTGTCGGTCTCGCCGCGATAGCCGTGCCAGCGACCGATGGGCAGAAGGAACTCGAGACCGGCCTCGTCGGCGAGCCGCGCGGCGGCGACCTCGTTGTCCCATGTCTGGTCCCAGCGCTCCGGCGCCTTCGTCATGGTGAGACCGTTGGAGCAATTCATGCCGAACAGGCCCAGTTTGAACCTGTTGGAGTTGTTCATGCGGTTGGTCGGTCTGGTCATGGGTTCTTCACTCGCCGGACTTGGCCAGCGCGCCGGAGAAATCGCCGCGCCCGATCTTGATGCCCTTGATGACTTCCTTCACCGTGCCGCACAGCGGCAGGGATAGCCGGGCCTGGTCGGCCTCCTGCAAAACGATCATCATGTCCTTTTCCGCCCAGGGCATGACCATGTCGCCGACGCCCGTTTCGAGCGCCCAGTTGGAGGCGCTGGATTTCAGCAGCATGGCGCGCATCGCCCCGGCGTCGACGCCATGCGCGCCGGCGAGCTTCATGCCTTCGTGGTTGGCGGAAATGCAGGCCCAGAGGATGAGGTTGTTGACCATCTTGCCGACCTCGCCCGAGCCGACGGGGCCGAGGTGAAAGATGTCGCAGGCGAAGGTCTCGAAAGCCGGGCGGCAGCGCTCGAAGGCGTCCCGGTCGCCGCCGCCGGTGATGAGCAGCTTGCCGGCCTCGGCCGCGAATTCCGGGCGGCAGAGAGGAATGTCGAGCGGCACGATCGACATGGCTTCCAGCCGTTTCGCGATGCTCTTCATGCCCTGCGGCGAGATGGTCGCGGCGACGCCGACGATCGTGCCGGGCCGCGCGCCCGACGCAGCGCCATCCGCGCCGAAAAGACAATCGAGAATCTGGTCCTCGAAGGCGGCGAGCGCGATGACGAGATCGCATTTCGCGGCGAGCGCCGCGGGCGTCGCCGCGATTTCGACGCCCTGCCGCCGCGCGGCTTCGCACGCCGCGGGATCGATGTCGTATCCAGCGACGCTGAAACCGCCGCGCCCGAGGTGGCGCGCCACCGGCCGGCCCATTTTTCCAAGGCCGATGACGCCAACTGTCCTGACCGCCCGCTCCGGCATGCCGTTTCGCTCCCCGATGTCCGGTCGCGTGATTGACCGTACCCGGAAGGTCACATGTTCACGGCGCCGTGGCAACGGAGATCCAGGTCGCGCGCGGGCGGCCGCGACGCGAATGGCCCGCGTCGTCCGGCCTCGACTCCGGACGCGATCCTGCCATGATGAGCGCGAGGACACGAACCAGGGGGGAGGAACATGAAGAGACTCGTCGCACGCGCGCTCGCCGCGCTCGCGTGCCTTTCGGCGCCGGCGCTGGCGCAAACGTATCCCTCGCGTCCCGTCACGATGGTCGTGCCCTTCGCGCCCGGCGGTCCCGCCGACGTGCTGGGCCGTCTCGTCGGCCAGAAAATGTCCGAGGATCTCGGACAAACCGTCGTCATCGAAAACCGTCCCGGCGCCAACACGATCATCGGCGCCCAGGCGGTCGCGAAAGCGAAACCGGATGGCTACACGATCCTGCTCGCCATCGACGGCACGCTGGTGATGAATCCATTTCTTTACAGCAAGCTCGCCTACGATCCCTTCAGGGATTTCGATCCGGTGGCGCTGATCGCGCTGATTCCCTCGGCGCTGATCGCCAACGTGAACGCGCCCGCGAATTCGTTCAGGGACGTGATCGACGTCGAGAGGGCGAAGCCCGGAACCTTCTTCGTCGGCGTGTCCACGCCAACCTCGCAGGTCGCCACCGGCCTCATCAACCAGCTCGCGAACATCAATCTCACGATGGTTCCCTACGCCGGCGGCACGACGCAGATCACCGACCTGCTGGGCGGCGGCATTTCGCTCGCGCAGGAGAGCCTCAACGTCGCCCTGCCCTTCTGGCGCGACAAGAAAATCAAGATTCTCGCGCTGACGGGCAAGGGCAGATCCGCGCTCGCGCCCGATCTGCCGACGGTCGCCGACACGTTCCCCGATTTCGATCTCGGCATCTGGCAAAGCATCGTCGTGCCGAAGGACACGCCAGGGCCGATCGTCGACCGGCTCTTCGCCTCGCTGGCGAAGGCCATGGCCGCGCCCGACGTGAAGGCGAAGCTGGCGGCCTCCGGCATCGAGCCGACGATCAGCAAGAGCCCGGCGGAATTCGGCGAATTCATCAGGGCGCAGGCCGCCGTGCGCGAAAAGGTGATCCGCGCGGTCGGACTGAAACTCGACTGACGGCGCCCCGCGAACGCAACCGTTTGCCGCGGCCCGCCCGCGTTGCGCCGGCCCGCGCGATGCGTCATGTTGCGGGCAAACATCGATAACTGGAGGAGCCATGCGCCCCGTAGATCTCTATTGCTGGCATTTCATGTCGTATCCTCACCTGCCGAAGGATTTCGACGAAAAATACGACACCGGCTGGGTGACGGTTCCCAACGAACTCTGGGATCGCGAAAAGTCGCGCGGCCTGCTGCGCCAGTACATCGACCAGTTGATTTACGCCTCGGAGATCGGCTTCGACGGCATGGTGCTCAACGAGCATCACCAGAACATCTACGGCCTGATGCCCTCCCCCAACATCATCGCGGCGGCGCTGGCGCACGCGACGAAACAGGGCAAGATCGTCGTGCTCGGCAATCTCCTGCCCCTGCACATGAATCCCCTGCGCGTCGCCGAGGAATACGCGATGCTCGACAACATGTGCGACGGGCGTCTCATCGCCGGTTTCGCGCCGGGCTCCGGCCCCGAAACCTTCAACTACGACGTGGCCTCGGCGCCGTCGCGCGACCAGTTCTGGGAAGCCGTCGATCTCATCCGCGACGCCTGGACGAAACCCGGCCCCTTCGCCTACGAGGGCCGGCACTATCCGCTGCGCTACGTGAACCCCTGGCCGCAGCCGACCCAGCGACCGCATCCGCCGATCTGGATTCCCTCGGGCCGCTCGAAGGGCACGCTCAGGCAGATCGCCAAGCACGGCTATTCCTATTTCCTCTCCTCGCGCAGCCACGGTTCGGCGACCGCGAAGGCCCAGCAGACCTTCGAACAGGTGCTCGGCGAATATGGCCAGCGCTACGAGCCGCACCGCATGGGCATTCTCATGTCGGTCTGCGTCGGCGAGACGGACAAGGAAGCCCAGGAGAAGTCCGAGGAAGGCATCTGGTACTTCCTGCGCAATTGCCTGAAGGGGCACCAGCGCCGCGAGGGCCGCCAGCTCACCTACGGGCCGGGCGTTCCCTATATCCCGCCGTCCGAATGGGCGGATTTCCTGCGCACCACCGATCCCACGACGCCATTGCTCGGCGACACCGAGGACTGGGACGATCTCGAACGCTCCGCATCGATCCTCGTCGGCAGCCCCGACACGATCTACGAGCGCCTCGTCGCGATTCTCGAACAGGCGCCGGTCGGCAATCTCCTGATGCAGTTCCACCTCGGCAACATGCCCGACGAATGGACGCGCAAGAGCATGAACCTCTTCGCGACGCAGGTCGCTCCGCGCCTGCGCGAGGCCTCGAAGAAAATCTTCGCGAAAAAATATCCCTATCTCGAACAGCAAGCGCCGGAGGCCGTGAAGTGAGCAACCGTGTAATCGAAGTTCGCGGCCGCAAGGTCGCGGTGATCGAGGCCGGCTCCGGCGATCCGCTCGTCTATCTTCACGGCTTCGCCGACGTTCACGCGGCCATGGGCGAATTGCAGCCGTTTCACGAAGGGCTCGCGAAACACCGCCGCGTCGTCGCCATCGCGCTTCCCGGCGTCAACGGCTCGGGCGACCTCGTCGATGGCTGGCAGCCCGAAGACGTGGTCTTCGCCATGCTCGAGGCGTTCGACGCGCTCGGCCTGAAACAGTTCGATCTCGCCGGCCATTGCGCCGGCGGCTGGACGGCGGCGGAAATCGCCGTCCGTCACCCGGAAAAGGTGAAGAAGCTGGTGCTGATCGGCGCCGCCGGACTGTTCGTCCAGGGCGAACTCATCGCCGACGTTTTCATGAACGCGCAGCCCGAGCGCGGCGTCGATTACAAAACGCTCCGCCGGATGCTGTTTTCCTCGAGCGATCATCCGGTCGCGAGGAAATATTATCCCGACGTTCGCGGCGAAATCGATGTCGAGGTCCGCCGCTACGAAATGCTGCGCTATGGATCGTTCACCGGCTTCAAGCCGCCCTATCTCTACAATCGCTCCCTCGTCGAGCGCCTGCACCGCGCGTCGATGCCCTCCTGCGTCGTCTGGGGCGAAAAGGACGGCATGGTTCCACTCGCCCACGCAAACGCCTACGCGAAGGGCCTCCCGGGCTCTGGCGGCAAGGCCCATGTCGTCGCGGGCGCGGGCCACGCGGTCCATCTCGAGGAGCCCGGCAAGGTCGGCGACATTGTCGCCGCCTTTTTGAAGGGCTGAGGCTCGAGCCTGGCCCATCGCGAAATCCGGCGGAGAAGCCGGTCGCCGGAACTGGCGCGGACAGGTCGGTCTCCGCCAGTTCCTCGCGCCCCCGCCCGCTCCGTTCACTGCAATCCGGCTTCCCTCAGATACTGCAAGTCCACGAACCGGTCCGCCGCCGGCAACGGGGCCTGCAACGCGCCGGACGCGCCGAGCAAATCGATCACCTTCGCGAGGCCCGGCATGCTGATTTCCGCGTGCAGCGGCATGATGCCTTTTGGCGGATCGTAATAGAATTTCAGCGCCTCGCGCGCGAGATCGGCGGTGGCGTCGGTCGTCTCCGTCGTGATCCTGACGACTTCCTCGCGATTGGCGGGATCGGCCATGAATTTGTAGGCCGCGCCGAACACGCGGGCGAACCGCAGCACCGCGTCGCGATTGGCGGCGGCCCACTGGCGGCGCGCGGCGACCACGCTGAATTGCAACACCGGCACGACCTCGAGGGAATCCCCGAGCTTGTTGTAGCCCTTCCCCATGAACACGAGATCGTCGGGCTGGCCGAGCGGCGAGGCGTCGCACTCTCCCTTCGCGAGGCATTCGGCGCGCACCGGCGTTCCGATCAGCACTTTCGCGGTGAAATCGCCTTCCTTCACGCCATGCTTTTCCAGCAACTGCCGCGTCGCGATCGAGATCGTGTCCACCGGCAACGACACCGCGACGGTCTTGCCCTTGAGATCGGCGAAACTCTTGATGCCGGGTTTGGCGATCAGCGAATAGACCGTGTTCGCCGCGGCGCCGACGACGCCAACCGCGTCCGAGCCCTTCAGGACCGCGTTGATCAGATAGGGCGTCGCCGTGAAACTGAGGTCGATATTGCCCTTGTCGAGTTCGTTGATCATGTGCTCGACGCCGGGCAACGGCTTGATGTCGAGTTCGATCCCCTCCTTCGCGAGCATTCCCTTGCGCTGCGCGATATAGAGCGACACGGACTGGATGTTGCGCGCGGAGGCCGCGATCACGCCGTATCGCAGCGTGATCGTTTGCGCCTCGCCCGCGAGGGGCGCGGCCGCGATGACACATCCCGCGAGCGCGAGTTTGACGAAACGCATGGCCTGTCCTCCCGTCGGCGCCGCCTTCGTCCGGGGCGGCTGTGGAAACACATTCTAGGACGGACGCGGCGAGATTGCACGCGCGGGCCGGCGCTCGACAGGCGCGCGAATCGTCTTTACGCGCGAACCATCGACCGCCCGCGGAATCGAACCATGGAAACCGCCCTTTACGCTCCCGTGAAACGCTTCCTCGAGAGCCTCGGATTCGAGGCCAAGGGCGAGATTCTCGGCTGCGATGTCGTGGCGCTGGACCGGGGCGAGCCCGCCGCCGTCGTGATCGGCGAACTGAAACTCAGTTTCACCCTCGAACTGGTGCTCCAGGCCGTCGACCGCACCGCGGTTTGCGACGAGGTCTGGCTCGCGGTGCGCGCCTCGAAACGAGGGCGCGGACGCGAGGGCGACGCGCGCGTCAGGAAACTGTGCCGTTTTCTCGGCTTCGGCCTTCTCGTCGTTTTCGCCTCGGGCAAGGTCGAGGTCGTCGTCGAGCCGGTCCCCTGGCGTCCGCGCCATGACGCGAAACGCCGGTCCAGAATCGTCGACGAGCACCGGCGCCGGAAGGGCGACCCGGCGGCGGGCGGCGCGACGCGGCGCCCGGTGATGACGGCCTATCGCCAGCAGGCGCTCGCCTGCGCGGCGGCGCTCGCGCGCGGCCCCGCCCGTCCGCGCGATCTCAAATCGGCGGCGCCCGACGCGGCGAAAATCCTGCTCGGCAATGTCTACAACTGGTTCGTGCGCGTCGAGCGCGGCGTCTATGGCCTCACCGAGGCCGGCAAGGCGGCGCTCGTGACCTGGAAAGACCATCTGCCCGAAGCCGCCTGAGGATCATCCCTTCCGGGCGGCGAGGCCGGTGAGCGCGAAATAGGCCCGCCACGGCAGGAGATTGATGGCCTTCAGCAGCCAGGTCATGCGACGCGGAAACGCGATCTCGAAGCCCTCGCGCTCGAATCCGTCGCAAATCCTCCGCGCCGCGTCCTCGACGCCAATCATGAAGGGCATCGGAAAATCATTGTGGTCGGTGAGCGGCGTGCGCACGAAGCCCGGGCAAATCACCTGGATCGCGACGCCCTCGCGCGCGAGTTGCGGGCGCATCGACGCGCAGGCGACGATCAGCGCGGATTTCGAGGCGCAATAGGCCGCGGCGCCCGGCAAGCCGCCGTAGCCCGCGACGGAGGCCATCACCGCGATCTGCCCGCGCCCGCGCGCCGTCATGCGCGGAACGAGCGGCGCGAACCCGTTGAGCGCGCCGTCGAAATTGACCGACATGGTCCGGCGGAAATCCTCGCCGCACCAGTCGCCGGGCCTGTCGCGGAAGAACGTCCCGACGTTGAGCATGGCGAGCGCCACGGGCCCCGCCCCGGCCTCGATGCGCGCGACGAGCGCAGCCATTCCCTCGCGGTCGGTGACGTCGCCGGGAAAGGCGTCGATCCGCAGACCCATTCCCGCGGCCTCGCGCGAAAGCTCCGAGAGTTCCTCCACCCGCCGCGCGGTCGCCGCGACCCTGTAGCCGCGCCGCGCCAGTTCCAGCGCGGTCGCCCGGCCAATGCCGGAGCTCGCGCCGGTGATCCATGCAAGGCCGTGATCGGGTCTGGCGCGATACATCGGGACATCCGCGAGAAGACGAAGGCGGACGAACAATCCTCCGCCGCGCCAGAGCTACCATATTCCACGAAACCCCGCGGAGACGCTTGCCGCGAGCCCGCCGCGCCCCTAATTTCCGCGCAACCGGGAAGGGATCTCATGTCGATTCATCAGGACGTGATCGGGGCGATTGGCGACACGCCCCTCATCAAGCTGCGCAAGGCGTCGGAACTGACGGGCTGCACGATCGTCGGCAAGGCCGAATTCATGAATCCCGGCGGCTCCGTGAAAGACCGCGCCGCCCTCGCCATCGTGAGGGACGCGGTCGCGCGCGGGGAACTCAGGCCCGGCGGAATCATCGTCGAGGGCACCGCCGGCAACACCGGCATCGGCCTCGCGCTCGTCGCCAACGCGCTCGGCTTCCGCACGGTGATCGTCATCCCCGACACCCAGTCCCAGGAAAAGAAGGACATGCTGCGCCTGCAGGGCGCGGAGCTCATCGAGGTTCCCGCCGTCCCCTATTCCAATCCCAACAATTACGTGAAGGTGTCGGGCCGCATCGCCGAACGCCTCGCGAAGGAACATCCGCGGGGCGCGATCTGGGCCAACCAGTTCGACAACGTGGCGAACCGGCAGGGCCATTTCGAGACGACCGGCCCGGAGATTTTCGACCAGACCGCCGGCAAGGTCGATGGTTTCACCTGCGCGGTCGGCACCGGCGGCACGCTCGCGGGCGTCGGCATGGCGCTCAAGGCGCGCGACAAAAACATCAAGATCGCCATCAGCGATCCCATGGGCGCGGCGCTTTACCACTGGTACGCCAATGGCGTGCTGAAGTCGGAGGGAACGTCGATCACCGAAGGCATCGGCCAGGGCCGCGTCACCGCCAATCTCGTGGACGCGCCGGTCGATCTCGCCTTCCAGATTTCCGACGAAGAAGCCCTCCCGATCGTTTTCGACCTCGCCGAAGAGGAAGGCCTGCTGCTGGGCGGCTCGTCCGGGGTCAATGTCGCCGGCGCCATCCGCCTCGCTCGGGAACTGGGGCCGGGCCATACGATCGCGACGATTCTCTGCGATTCCGGCGTGCGTTACGCCTCGAAACTGTTCAATCCGGCGTTCCTGCGGAGCAGGAACCTCCCGGTTCCCGGCTGGATGGAGCGACCGCTTTCGGTCAAGGCCGATCTCGTGTGACCGTCAGGCCCAGCGGTACATCATTCCGAACACCGCTCCAAAAAACACGAGACCGAAGAGCGCCGGAAACACCGCCGAAGATTGTCTTTGCACTGCCAGCCCCGTTGCGCCGGGCGGCCCGGATTTCGCCGCTCTCGGGGCAAACATAAAACACCGGTCTTGCGGAGCGATCTCCGGAAAACGGAGAATGGCGGACGTTTTTGAAAGGCTCCGCTAACCGTTCAGCCGGTCGTCCCGGGGTCCGGCGGATCGCGCGAAACCGGCGCGTCGATCGCGAACGCCTCAGCGCACCAGCATCCAGACGATCGCCGCGATCAGGATCGCGAACCCGGCGATGGGCAAGAACAGACTTTGCCGCTCGGTACTTTCCATGACGCACCCCCACCCTGGTTGCGGAAGCTTCGTCTCGCCTCCCGTGCCCGATACACATATGATCGACGTTCGGACGCGGAAGAAACCGCAAAGTAAAATTTATGTTAACGCCGGAGAGAACGGATGCAAGCCACTACATCGCCGCTCATGTCGACGGACGCGCTCGCGGCGCGGCTCGGGTCGCCCGATCTCGTGGTCATCGACGCGTCCTGGTATCTCCCGACGCAAAAGCGGGACGGACGCGCCGACTGGTTGAAGGAGCACATTCCCGGCGCGGTTTTCTTCGACATCGACGCGATTTCCGACCATTCGACGCCATTGCCGCACATGCTTCCGCCAGAGGCGGACTTCTCCGCCGCCATGGGCGAACTCGGCGTTGGCGACGGCATGACCGCCGTCGTCTACGAGGCGTCGGGCCTCTTCTCGGCGGCGCGCGTCTGGTGGATGCTGCGCGTCTTCGGCATGCGCGACGTATATCTGCTGGATGGCGGCCTGCCGCTCTGGAAACAGGAAGGCCGCCCCGTGGAGGCGGGCGCCGTCCGCCGCTCCCCCGCGAAATTCACGGCGAAGCTCGACCGGGCCGCCGTCGCCAGCCTCGACGACGTGCGGGACGGGCTGATGGAGCGCACGATCCAGGTCGTCGACGCCCGCGCCGGGGCGCGTTTTCGCGGCGAAGCGCCCGAACCCCGCCCCGGACTTCCCTCAGGGCACATGCCTGGCGCGCTCAGCCTTCCCGTCGGCGATCTCGTCGCGGACGGACGGCTGCTCCCGGTCCACGCGCTGCGAAAAGCCTTCGTGAAAGCGAAGTTCGATCCAAAAAAGCCGGCGATCTCGAGTTGCGGCTCCGGCGTCTCCGCCGCCATCGTCAACCTCGCGCTCGAGGTCGCGGGAGAACCCGCGCCGAGGCTTTACGACGGTTCCTGGACGGAATGGGCCTCGAAGGGAATGCCCGTGGCGAAGGGATGAACCGGATCCGGCGGAGCCCGCCTCCGCGATTGACGCATCGCAACTGCGAACCGCGGAGAAAACTGTAGTAGACTGGTTATTAGAGGAAATGCGGGGACCGAAAAGATGCTGGAATCCGGGCAGTCGTCACCGCCGGTCGCGCCGGGACCTGTTCCAGTAAAGGAACTCTACACCCGCACCGACCTCTCGCGCCTCGCCTTCGACACGACCTCGACGCTCGACTCCGCGCCGGACATCGTCGGTCAGGATCGCGCCCGGCGCGCCCTGTCGATCGGGACGAAGGCGCGCGCGCCCGGGTTCAACATGTTCGTGATCGGCTCCGACGCGGCCTGGATGCGCCAGTCCGTGGAGATCTGCCTGCGCGGCGAGGCGCGGTCGATGCCCGCGCCGGCTGACTGGGTTTACGTCAACAACTTCGCCCTGCCGCACAAGCCGCTCGCGATCGAACTTCCGCCGGGACGCGCCGGCGAGTTTCGCGACCGGATGCACGAACTCGTGCAGGATCTGAAAATCGCCCTGCCGGCCGCCTTCGAAAGCAGCGAATACCAGGGCCACCGCGACATCATCGAGGAGACCGCCCGTCACGGTCAGGAAAACGCCTTCGCGGAACTGAGGGAAAAGGCCGAGGCGCGAAACCTGGCGATTCTGCGCACGCCCATGGGGTTCGGCCTGGTGCCGGTTCGGAACGGCAAGGTGTTGCCGCCGGATGAATTCAGCGTCCTGCCGGAGGCCGACAGGAAAGCCATCGAAACCACGATGCGGGAGTTCGAACCCCAGCTCGAGCAAACCATCCGGACGCTGCCGCGCCTCGAAAAGGATCATCGCGACGCCATCCGCGATCTCGACCGGCGCACCGCGCGTTCGGCCGTCGGCCAGTCCATCGACGAGGCCAAGCGCCACTTCCAGGACATTCCGCGCATCCTCGAACATCTCGAAACGATCCGCGCGGATCTCGCGGACAACGTCGCGCTTTTCATCATGCCGCAGCCGGAAGGCGAAGTGGAGGCGGCCCGCTCGCGACCGGGCGGCCCCTTCGATCGCTACGAAGTCAACGTGCTGGTGTCGGAGGCGGATCGCGGTTCGGGCGCGCCCGTGATCGAGGAACAGCATCCAACGCTCGGCAATCTGACCGGCCGCGTCGAGCATCTCGCCCAGCAGGGCGTGCTCGTGACCAATTTTCGCCTGATCAAGCCGGGCGTCCTGCACCGCGCCAACGGCGGCTTTCTGCTGCTCGACGCGCGTAATCTCCTGTCCGAGCCCTATAGCTGGGCGGCGCTGAAACGTTCCCTGGCGCGGCGCGAAATCGTGATCGAGGATCTCGCCCACGCCCTGGGTTTCTCCAGCACCGTCTCCCTCGAGCCGGATCCGATCCCGCTCGACCTCAAGGTCGTCCTGTTTGGCGACCGGCGGCTTTACTATCTCCTGTGCTCGATCGATCCGGAAGTCGCGCAGCATTTCAAGATTCTGGCTGACTTCGACGACGACATCGCGCGTGACGCCGCCGCCGAGGAAGCGATGGCGCGCTCGATCGCGTCTCTCGCGCGGAACGAAAAACTTCGCGCCATCGAGCGCGCGGGAGTCGAGAGGCTTCTCGAACACGCGGCGCGCGTCGCCGGCGACCGGCAAAAACTCACGCTTGTCTCCGACGTCCTGCGGGATCTTCTCGTCGAGGCTGATTTCTGGGCTGGCGAAAGCGGGCGCGCGTCCATCGGAAAGGCGGATGTCGAACGGGCGATCGACGAGCAAATCAATCGCGCAAATCGCGTCGAACAACGTCATCGCGAGGCGACCCGGCGTCGCGTCTCGCTGATCGACACGCAAGGTTGGCGCGAGGGCCAGATCAACGGCCTCAGCGTGATCGGTCTCGGCGGCCATGCGTTCGGGGCGCCCTCGCGCATCACCTGCCGCGTGCGTCCCGGGTCCGGAAAGATCGTCGACATCGAGCGGGAAGTGGAGCTCGGAGGCCCGATTCACTCGAAGGGCGTGCTGGTTGTCACCGGATTCCTCGCGGGTCGCTACGCGATGGAGACTCCAATGTCGCTCTTCGCGTCGATTGTCTTCGAACAATCCTACGGCGGCGTCGAGGGCGACAGCGCGTCGGCCGCGGAACTCTGCGCGCTGCTGTCCGCCATCGCCGAAACGCCCTTGCGCCAGGACTGCGCGATGACGGGATCGATCAACCAGCATGGTGAAATTCAGGCGATTGGCGGCGTCAACGAAAAGATCGAGGGATTTTTCGACGTTTGCAACGAGCGCGGGCTGACCGGAACACAGCGCGTGCTGATACCCGTTTCCAACGTGCAGCACCTCATGCTGCGGGCGGACGTGGTCGCCGCCTGCGAGGCGGGACGTTTTGGCGTCCACGCGATCGCGACCATCGACGACGCCATCGAAATCCTGACGGGTCTCGGCGCGGGAGCACGCGGGGCGGAGGGGACATATCCGGACGGCTCGTTCAACAAACGCGTCGAGGACAGGCTGGTCGCCTTCGCGAAAGCGCGGGCGGGCGCCCGGGACGGCAAGGCGGAAAGCTGACCATGGACACGGCCAACGCCGCGGGGCGGATACTGCTGGGAATTCCCCTCGGGTTCGCGCCGCGCGGCCCCATCGAAGCCGCGTTTGAACTGGCGCGGTGGCTTGGATCCGGGATCGAGGCCGTGCTGATGCCGCACGCCGGCTTGCAGTCTCTTGGCGTCATTCCCTTCGCGCGGGAGTTCCAGCCGTTGTTGAACGCCTGGACGGATGTCGGAGTCGAAAGGATCGAACGCGACCGGCGCGCCGCGATCCGCCGCTGCGAGGAAGAGATCGCGAGATTCGCCGCGGGTTTTGGCGTGCCCGGCCTCGTGAGGGTGGCCGAGGGCGAGGCCGCCGCCGCCCTGGACGAAAACGGGCGCCCCGGCGCGGTCATCGCCATTCCCGCGCCCCGGCGACGCGGCGAGGAACAGTTCACCCTGTATCCCTTGCTGATCGAACAGGCGCTGCGCGGTCCCTCCTCGACGCTGCTGCTGCCGCAACCGTCTGCCCGCCGCTCCGGCCCCGTTCTGGCCGTGGTTCAGGGCGACGACGACCCCGCGCGGGACGTAGCGGAAAGAATCGCGCGCGCGGCGGACGCCAAGCTCGTGATCGCGCGTCATGGCGAGGCGCCGGGGAGCGCGCCGCGTTCGATGTCCTCGGCGGGACTTCGCGAGCGCGGCCTCGTCCTTTCCGGCGACGTGGTCCGCGCCCTGACCGGCGGATGGCGCGACATGGGCGAACGGGTCGTGGTGCTGTCGAGCCGGGCGGCGCCGTGCCTCGCGGCCGCGGCGGCGCTCGACATCGTTCTGGCGCGGCGCGTTCCGCTTCTGATCGTGAAATAGCGCCGCGACACGGCGTCCCGTCCGCGGAAAATCAGGTGTTTCGCGGGCGGGCTTGCGCTAGTCTGGGCGCAACGCGGGGCCGTCTTGTTCGCTTTTCACGCGAACGCCCGCCTCGCCTCGGGAGAACGCGTCCATGATGAAACTGGGACTCTTCATCCAGGGCGGAGGCCATCACGTCGCCGCCTGGCGCCATCCCTCCGTGCCCTTCGACGCCAGCCAGTCCTTCGCCCATCACGCGGAAATCGCGCGGCTGGGCGAACAGGGCCTGTTCGACATGATCTTTTTCGCCGACGCGCTCGTTTCCTTCGGGCCGGACGACATGGAAGTCTGGAAACGCGGCTGCGCCGTCTCGCGCATCGAACCCGTCACCATGCTCTCCGCCCTGTCCGCGATCACGACCCATATTGGCCTCGTCGGCACGTTCTCCACGAGCTTCGTCGAGCCCTATTACGTCGCCCGGCAGTTCGCCTCGCTCGACAAGATCAGCGGCGGACGCGCCGGCTGGAACCTCGTGACCTCCGCGGCGCCCTCCGAGCCGCATAATTTCAGCCGGAAGGGCCACGCCCCGCCGGCGGAGCGCTACGCCCGCGCCGGCGAATTCGCCGACGTGGTGCTCGGCCTTTGGAACACCTGGGAGGACGACGCCTTCATCGAGGACCGCGAGGCCGGGCTCTATTTCGACGAGACGAAAATGCACTACCTGCGCCACGAGGGCGCGAATTTCCAGGTGCGCGGCCCCATCAACATCCGCCGCTCCGCCCAGGGCCATCCAGTGATCGTGCAGGCCGGCCAGTCCGACGCCGGGCGCGAACTCGCCGCCCGGACGGCGGAGGTGATATTCGGCGTTCAGCAGCAGATCGAACCGGCGCGCGCCTTCCGCGCCGACGTTCACGCCCGCGCCGCGAAATACGGGCGCGAGCCCTCCTCGATCAAGATCATGCCGGGCGTCATGCCTTTCGTCGCCGCGACCGCGGACGAGGCGCGCGCCAAATTCGACGAAATGCAGAACCTCATCCATCCCGAACTCGGCATCCGCACGCTGGGCGAGCTGATCGGCGTCGATCTGCACGGTTACGACCTCGACGGCCCGCTGCCGGACGTGGTGGCGAGCGCGGCCCAGGAGGGCCGCCAGCGCGTCGTGCTGGACATGGCGCGCAACGAGAACCTGAGCATCCGCCAGGTTTACCAGCGCGTCGCCGGCGCCCGCGCCCACCGCATCGTCCACGGCACGCCGAAAACGATCGCCGACGATTTCGAGGAATGGGTGTCGACCGGCGCGGCGGACGGATTCAACGTCATGCCGCCCATGTTCCCCCGGGGGCTGAAGGACTTCGTCGACATGGTCGTGCCGGAATTGCAGCGGCGCGGCCTCTACCGGCGCGCTTACGAGGGCAAGACCCTTCGCGAGAACCTTGGACTGCCCTTCCCCGTGAACAGATACGCGGCCAGGCGCGACAGCAAGGCGGCGGAATAGGTCACGCGCGCCGCGACTCCCGCCACAGCAGCCACTGCGCGCGCCACTGCGGCAGAGTGACGACGGAGCGGAAGGGATCGTATCCGCGCCGCTCCATGCGCATCAGCCAGGGCTCGACGAGCGCCAGCGGCAACAGGGCGGCGCGGGACGCCCGCGCGAGGTCGCCCTGCCCCGCCCGCGCCTTCGCGAGGTGATCGCGCGCGAGAGCGCGCAGATCCGCCAGCGCCGCCGCGAGCGCCGGAGAGCCCCGGCCGGACACAATGTCCTCGCGCGTCACGCCATGGCGTTTCAGGACGTCGCCGGGCAGATAGACCTGTCCCCGCGCCGCGTGCCACGGCAGCGCGCGCAACAGGCCAGCGACCGCGTAGGCGACCCCGGCGTGGCCCGTGCAATCGGCCCCGCCGGGTTCCCCGCCCCCGGCGAGAATGATCGCGGCGAGCCTGAACAACGCCGAACACGTCTCCCCGCAATAGCCCTCAAGCTGGCGCACGCCGGGCATGGGGTCGTCATAGAGATCGAAGGTGCGGGCGTCCACGAGATTGGTGAAGGCGGCGCGCGGCAGGCCGAACGCGCCGATCGTGTCGAGAATGGCGCTCGCCACCGGATGCGCCGCGATATCGCCGCGCGGCTCGCCCTCGAGCGCCTCGCGCCACCATTCGTATCGGATTTCGCCGGGACGCGGATCGCTGACGATTTCGCGAATGCGCGCTATGTCGAGACTGAAGGCGTATAGCGCGTGCAAATGCCTGCGAACGCCCGCTGGCGCGAACAGGCAGGCCAGCCAGCGGTCGCGATCGTGTTCGCGCGTCTGCGCTTCGCAATAAGCGTAGGCGTCGGCGAGACGTGGGTCGGGCGGTTCCTGCATCAGTCCACGGCGAGGAAGGCGGCGGCGACGCGGCGGCGTTCACCCAGAAGAATGTTGTAGGTGGCGATGGCCACCCGCGTCGCCATCGGGTCGAAGCGAATGTTCGCCGCCCGCAGCCTGTCGCGCAGGGCGGGCGCCAGCGGAACGAGGTCGGCGCCGGTGCCGACGATCAGCAATTCGACGATCCCCGCCGGCTCCGCGAACAACGGCGCGAGGGACTCCGCCGTGATGTCCCCGGGAGTCGTCGGCGCCCAGGCGCCAACGCCCGATGGAAGGGCGAGAATCGAGCCGCGATGCGACATCTCCGCGAAGCGGAACCCGCCGGAGCCGAAGGATTCGATCGGGTGTTGTCCCGGCGCGAAGCCGGAATATCGGGGAGCGGGCGCTTGCGTCATGGGCGGGATATAGGGCGTCCGCGCGCGGCGCGACAGGGGGGCGGCAACACCGGGCCGACAGCGCCGTTACGTTTCCCCCGAGGTCGCGCGCAACGCGTCGCGAAATCGTTCCGCCGCCGCCGGCGGGTTCGCGTAAACGAAAGCGGCCAGCCTCTCGTTACAGGTGTGAACCGTGTAATTGCGCAGTTTCGTCAGATCGATCCAGAAGGGATCGTCGGCGATGACGCCGTTCTTGAACGCCGCCTTGAAACACGAGCGCGGCGAGGTGCAAATGGCGTTGTGCTGCTCTTCCATAAACGCCTTGAGCGTTTTCCAGCATAATTCAAAGGCAATTTTGAAACGGTGGATGGCGGAATCGCGCACGATGTCGCTCTTCGGCAGGGCGAGCGCTTCCTTGAGGCGAGCCACGGAGGCCGCGAGATCGCGCCACAGAGACTGGATTTTCGTCATGGCGCCTCCACGTCCCCCGACAGGGCGACGACGCGGAAATCCTCCAGCGCGCGTTTGAAATCGACGACGTCGAAACAATAGAGCGTCGGGGCTTCCTGGAGTTCGTCGATGATTTCGGCGAGCGTCGCCCAGGGCACGACATCCGGCCCTTCGATGCCGATGTCGATGTCGGAACGGGCGTGCGCCTTACCGGTCGCGCGCGATCCGAACACGAAAATCCGCCACGCGGGGTCCGGCAGATGACGACGGATGATCTCCACGGCCATCCGGCGCGCTTCAACGATGGGACTGTCCCTGGTCATGACCCGGGATACCGCATTCGCTGAATCCGGCCAAACTCCCGCGCCGGACACGGTTCCGCCGCCGCCCCGCGACGACGCGGACGCCCCGCCGCCGACGGTTCCCTCAGGCCGTCGCCCTCTCGGCCTCCGGCGCGTCGGCCGCCGCGGCCTTGCCCTCGGTGCGCACGCCCAGATAGATCAGGATCGGCGAACAGATGAAGATCGACGAATAGACCGCCGTGAACAGGCCCCACATCATCGCCAGCGAGAACGACTGGATGACGTGGCCGCCGAAGAACACCAGCGACAGCAGCGCGAGAAACACGGTCGTCGCGGTCATCAGGGTTCGCGGCAACACGGCGTTGATGGAAACGTCGATCATTTCCGCGATGCCCATGCGCTTGTACTTGCGCATCATCTCGCGAATACGGTCGAGCACGACGACGGTTTCGTTCAGCGAATAGCCGACGATGGTCAGGATCGCCGCGATCGAGGTCGTGTTGAACTCGAGCTGCGTCACCGAGAAAAACCCGACCGTCAGCAGCAGGTCGTGCATCGTCGCGATGACCGCGCTGACCGCGAACTGCCACTCGAAACGAAACCACAGATAGGTCAGGACCGCGATGATCGACAGCACGACGCCGAGCGTGCCCGACTGCACGAGTTCGCCCGAGACGCGCGGACCGACCACTTCGACGCGGCGGAATTCGTAGCCGTCTCCCAGCGCGTCCTGCACCTTCTTCACGGCCGCCTGCTGCGCCGCGTCGCCGCCAGGCTGCACGCGGATGCGCATGGTCACGTCCGTGGAATTGCCGAAGGCCTGCACCTCGACCTCGCCAAGCCCCAGCTTGTCGCCGGTGGCGCGCAGGAACGCGATGTCGGGCGCCGAGGTCTTGCCGCGCAGTTCGATGAGCGTGCCGCCCGAAAAGTCGATGCCGAAATTCATGCCCACGGTCAGGAACAGGACCACCGAGACGATCGACATGACCGCCGAGAATGGATAGCTCCAGCGCCGGAAGCGCATGAAGCCGAATTTGGTGTTTTCCGGCGTGAGGCGAAGGAGTTTCATCGGTTTCGCGCCTCAAATCGGCAGGGTTTTGGGCTTCGCCCAGCGATACCACAGGGCGATCATCATGCGCGTCATGGTGACGGCCGTGATGATCGTCGTGAGAATGCCGAGACCGAGCGACACGGCGAAGCCGCGCACCGGACCGGAGCCAAGGAAATAGAGGATCACGGCGGCGACCATCATCGTCGACTGGGAATCGACGATGGTGGCGAAGGCCCGGTTGAAGCCGGCGTCGAGCGCCGAAATCAGCGAGCGGCCCATCTTCGCTTCCTCGCGGATGCGCTCGTAGATCAGCACGTTGGAATCGACGGCCATGCCGATGGTGAGCACGATGCCGGCGATGCCCGGAAGGGTCAGCGTCGCGTGCAGCAGGATCAGCGAGGCGAAGATCAGCGCGATGTGGATGAGCAGCGCGACATTCGCGAAGACGCCGAACACGCCATAGGTCATCAGCATGTAGACGATGACGAGAACGCCGGCGATGTAGGCCGCCTTCTTGCCCGCGTCGATGGAATCCTGACCGAGACCCGGGCCGACGGTGCGCTCCTCGACGATGTTCATCTTGGCGGGCAGCGCGCCCGCGCGCATGAGAATCGCGAGATCGTTGGCCTGTTCGACGGTGAACCGTCCGGAAATCTGGCCGGAGCCGCCGGTGATGGCGCCCAGAATGCGCGGCGCGGAAATCACCTTGCCGTCGAGCACGATGGCGAAGGGCTTGCCCACGTTCGCCGCCGTGACTTCGCCGAAACGCTGGCCGCCGCGGATGTTGAAGCGGAAATTGACGATGGGCTCGGAGGTGCGCTGGTCGAAGCCCGGCTGCGCGTCGGTGAGATCCTCGCCCTGCACCATCACCTGTTTCTCGACGGGATAATTGCCGATGACGCGGCCCGCCTTGTCGAATTCGTTGAGCAATTCGACGTCGCCCGGATTGTAGCCGGGATCGGCGACGAGGCGGAATTCCAGTTTCGCGGTCGAGCCGAGCAAATCCTTGAGACGGCTCGTGTCCTGCAGGCCCGGCACCTGCACGAGCACGCGATCGTTGCCCTGACGCTGGATGTTCGGCTCGGTCGTGCCAAGAGCGTCGATGCGCCGGCGCAGAACCTCGATGGCCTGGTCGACCGCCTTGCGCACCTTCTCCTGGATGCCCGTGTCGGTGATCGTCAGGCGGATCAAACCATCGGGATCCTCGGCGATGTCGATGGGCGGCGGACCGAACGTGCCGAGCGAGGTGACGCTCGCCTGGGCGAGCGTGCGCAGTTTCGGCAGAGCCTTCGCGCGGTCGGCGGCCTCGGGAATCCGGAACTGGACAGTGCGGTTTTGCGCGCCGATGCCGCCGGTGAGGCGAATGTTTTCCTCGCGGAAAATACGGCGCGCGTCGTCGCGCAAATTGTTGACGTAGGTGCGCACCACGTCCGACTGGTCGACCTCGAGCATGATGTGGGCGCCGCCCTGCAAGTCGAGGCCGAGGACGACCTGCTCCACGGGCAGGAATTTTGGCAACGCGGCCTTGAGGGCGGCGGCGCCGTCCTTCGACATCATGCTGGGCACGATGACGAGAAAGGCGGCCAGCGTCATGCCGACGATGGACCAGATTTTCCACTGGGCGAAGCGAAACATGTTTGCGGAGTCTCCAGGGACCGGCGCTGTCGGACGCGGAAAAGCGGCGAGGCCGCGCGCGTCACTCCTTCACGGGCTCGCCCTTGGTGCGGACATCGGTGATGAGGTGACGCAACTGACGCACCTTGACGTTCTGGGCGATCTCGACCTCGACCTCGGCGTCGTCGATGGTCCGCGAGATTTTTCCGACGAGCCCGCCGGCGGTGACGACCGTGTCGCCGCGCCGCAGGTTCTTGACCATGTCCTGATGGGCGCTGGCCTTCTTCTGCTGCGGACGCAGGATGAGGAAGTACATGATAACCAGGATGATGCCGAACGGCGCCATCTGCATTATGATGTCGGAACCGCCTCCGGCGCCGGCGGCCTGTGCAAAGGCGGGAGTGATGAAATTCATACGGGATCGCGCTCCAGAACTCGTTGACCACCGCCGGATTCCCGACCGGATCAAAGCGGCGCGGACTATAGCGGCGCAAGGGGGGAAAGCAATGGCGGCCTTCGCCGCGAGCCTTTGCCGCCTTCGTCGATCCTGATATGGGCTGCGCCCATGACGAACGACGCCCCTTCCCCCGACACGACCGCCCTCCTCGCCCGAATCGCCGACGCGCTCGAAAGACTCGCGCCGAAAGTCGCCGCGGAGCCGGATTTCTCCGCCGCCGACGCCTTCGTCTGGCACGCCGCGGAATTTCGCTTCGCGCCGGTGCCGCGGGTCAATCGGGTGGACATTTCCCTGCTCAGGGGCGTCGACCTCGTCCGCGACCTGCTGGTCGAGAACACGGAACGGTTCGCGCGCGGCCTGCCAGCCAACAACGCCTTGCTGTGGGGCGCCCGCGGCATGGGCAAGTCCTCGCTCGTCAAGGCGTCGCACGCCGCCGTGAACGCCGGACGCGACAGGAGCGAACCGCCCCTGAAACTCGTCGAAATCCACCGCGAGGACATCGAGAGCCTTCCCGCCCTCATGGCGCGCGTGAAGGCGGCGCCCTTCCCCTTCATCGTCTTCTGCGACGACCTCTCCTTCGACGCGGGCGACACGTCCTACAAATCGCTGAAGGCGGTTCTCGAGGGCGGCATCGAGGGACGGCCCGCCAACGTGATTTTCTACGCCACGTCCAACCGCCGGCATCTGCTGCCGCGCGACATGATGGACAACGAGCGGGCGACCGCGATCAATCCGGGCGAGGCCGTCGAGGAAAAAGTCTCCCTCTCCGACCGCTTCGGCCTGTGGCTCGGGTTCCACCATTGCAGCCAGGAGCAATATCTCGACATGGTCCATGGCTACGCGGCGCATTTCGGCCTGACCGCGGACCGGGCGAAGGTCGAACACGACGCGCTCGAATGGGCGACGACCCGCGGCGCGCGGTCGGGCCGCACCGCCTGGCAATTCATCCAGGACCTCGCGGGACGGCTGGGAACGCGGATCGGGTAGAGGGCGAGCAGAGCGCCCCGGGTTCGCGGGCCATCGAGGCCCGCGCCAGGTCAGGCCCGGCCCGGCCAGTTCACCAGCAAGATCCCGGCTGCTACGAGGGCCACCGCCAGCGCGAAGCCCGGCGCGACGGGCTCGCCCAGCGCGAGCGCGCCCGCGGCGGCGCCAACCACCGGCGTCAGAAACGTGAAGGCCGCGACCTCGACGGCGCGATACCGGCCAATCAGCCAGAACCAGATGCTGAAACAGACGACGACGGAAAACAGCGTCTGGTAGAGCATGCTGGCGATGGCGACCGCCGGAACGCTCGCGGGCGGCGCCTCGCCGCGAATGAAAGCGGCGAGAGCCAGGATCACGGCGGACCCGGCGAGCTGGTAGAGCAGGATTTTCAGCGGCGGCGCCCCGCGCAACGCCGTGGTTTTCACCACCAGCGTGGTCATCGCCCAGAAAAATCCGCCCGCGAGCGCGAGGCAGTCGCCGATCAGCATGGTCGCGGACGCGACGCCCGACACGCGCAGCGCGAGCCCGACGCCGGCGAACGACAGAACGAGTCCCGCCCATTGCCGCGGGCGCAACCTTTCGCCGGGCATGACGACCATGAGCCCGAGCGCCGTGAAAAACACATGGGTATAGAGAAACAGGGCCGCGTGGCTGGCGCTCGTGTAGTCGAGGCCGATGTAGAGCGCGATGAATTCCGCGCCGAAGAGAAGGGCCGAAACAACGCCCGGCCAGAACGTGCCGTCGCGCGCGAAACAGCGGGGATCGCGCAGCGCCAGAACGAGCGCGACGACGACCGCGGCGCCCGCCGAACGCAGGGCCGCCTGGGTGAGGCCCGGAATGAAGGGCAAGGCGAGCTTCACCGCGACTTGCTGGAAGCCGAGCCCCAGAATCGAGACGAGAACGGCGAGAACGCCGCGACGATCGAGCGGCCGGAGGCTGGACATTCTCGAACCCTGCCAGCCGGCGGCGGGGCGCGCAAGGCGCCCGCCGCCCTCGCCAAACCCCGAACGCGCGGCTAGAGTTTCGCGGAAACAAGACACATCAAGGAGACGCCATGAGTTCGCTGCTGTTCTCGCCTTACACGATGCGCGGGCTGACGCTCGACAATCGCATCGTGCTGTCGCCGATGTGCCAGTACGCCGCCGAGGACGGAAAGGCGACCGACTGGCACGTCATGCATCTGGGCCAGTACGCGGCGTCCAATCTCGGGCTCGTCATCACGGAGGCCTGCGGCGTCGAACCGAAGGGCCGCATCTCTCCCTGGTGCATCGGCCTCTACAACGACGAAACGCAGGACGCCCTCGCCCGCGTCGTCAGGTTCTGCAAGGAAATCGGCAGCGCGAAGTTTGGCGTGCAACTCGCGCACGCCGGCCGCAAGGCCTCGGTGACTCCCTCGTTCATGATCCGCACCATCGTGCCGCCGGACAAGGGCGGCTGGGTTCCGCTGGCCCCGTCCGACTATCGCGACGACGTGCATCCGCATCCGGAAGTCATGGACCTCGAATCCATCGAGAGCGTCAAACGCTCCTGGGTCGATTCCACCCGCCGCGCCGCCGAGATCGGCGTCGATCTGCTCGAATTGCATTTCGCCCACGGCTATCTCGTCAACGAGTTCCTGTCGCCGCTCATCAACAGCCGCGAGGACGCCTATGGCGGCAGTCGCGAGAACCGGATGCGTTTCGGCCTCGAAATTTTCGACCTGTGCCGCGCCGCCTTCCCGGCGGACAGGCCCATCGGCGTGCGAATTTCCGCCGTGGACTGGGTCGAGGGCGGTTGGGACATCGAGGATTCCGTCGCGCTCGCCGCCGAACTCAAAAAGCGCGGCTGCGATTATGTTTGCACGTCGAGCGGCGGCGTCGCGCTGCAACAGAAGATCACGGCGGGCCCCGGCTATCAGGTTCCTTTCGCGGACGCCGTGCGCAATCGCGGCGGCGTCGCCTCGATGGCCGTCGGGCAAATCTGGGAGCCGCAACAGGCCGAAGACGTTTTGCAGGCGGGCCACGCCGACATGATCGCCATCGGCCGCCGCCTCATGGCCAACCCGAAATGGGCGTGGATGGCGGCGGTGCATTTCCAGCAATTCCTGAAATATCCGCCGCGTTACCGCGTCTGCCACCCCCGGATGGGTTCGACGCTCAACTTCACCGACACGACGGAGAAAAAGCAGCAGCTCATCCACATGTTCCAGGCCGAACAGGAGATGACGGTCAAGGCCTGGGGCTGATCTCCGCGCGCAGTTCCGCGCGGCGACGCTCGAGGAGGCCGGGCAAAAGCCGCAGGATCGGGCCCGGGTCCGCCTGGCTTTCGAGGTCGTAGGCGCCGGTCGCGATGTCCCGCACGAAGGCCGCGATGACGCCATCGACTTTTTTCTCGATGGCGTCGATTTCTTCCAGCGATCGCGCGAGGGCCAGCCGGTCGAGTTCGGACGGCAACTCCTGAAACAGCCTGATGCTCGCCGGCGAGGGCTTCACGCCAATCCAGGCGAGAAATCCCGTCACCGACGTCCCGAGAATGCTGAAGCCGAACAGCGCCAGCCAGATCGAATCCGACCAGGCCTCGAGAAACGTCTTTGTTTCGTCGTTGACGTAACTCGCCGTTCCCGCGTGCGGCACGAAGCGCCGCGGCTCGTCGAGCGGCGGCGTCTCCATGATGAACTCGCTGTCGCCGGACCGTTGCAAGCGCGACCGTATATTCATCAGCGACCGCGCGAGGCTGGCGACGACATCCTCGGACAGGGACGCGCGCGCGACCAGCTCCCAGGTGATCGCGACGGTGTCGAAGTCCCGGGGCGGATGCAGCGGCGACCCGCCGAAAATGCCCGCCGGAATTTCCATCGTCTGCAACTCGCGAAACCGCGCGGCGAGCGCCGTCGCGCCGGGGACGCCAAGGAAACCGACGCTGACGCGCGTGTCGTCCATCAATTCGCGCACGACCCGGCGCGCCTGGCGACCGGCCGGATTGGCGACGAGCACGAGGGCGTCGGCCTCGCCCTCGACGAGAACCCGCGCCGCGTCGACAGGCCCGATGTAGGAAAGACTCATCTCTTTCACGTCGATGCGGAAATGCGCGAAAATCCGCTCGACCAACGGTCGGCTCGAATCCGGCGAGCCCGAGA
>CAISEY010000126.1 GCA_903884435.1 uncultured Hyphomicrobiales bacterium
ACGGGCTATGTCGAGGTGCGTTACGACGACCAGGAAAAGCGTGTCGTCCACGAACCGGTGAAGCTCAATCAGGAATTCCGTCAGTTCGACTTTTTGAGTCCATGGGAAGGTAACCCCGGTTACGTGATTCCCGGCGACGAAAAAGCGAACGTGAAGTGAGGCGGGCGCAATGACCGGACAACCCGCCTCCCGCAATTTCTCCATCAACTTCGGGCCGCAGCACCCTGCGGCGCACGGCGTGTTGCGCCTCGTCCTCGAGCTCGACGGCGAGGTTGTCGAGCGCGTCGATCCGCACATCGGCCTGCTGCATCGCGGCACCGAAAAACTGATGGAGGCCCGTACCTACCAGCAGAACGTGCCCTATTTCGACCGGCTCGACTATGTCGCGCCGATGAACCAGGAACACGCCTTCTGCCTCGCCATCGAGAAGCTGGCGGGCGTTTCCGTTCCCCGCCGCGGCCAGCTCGTCCGCGTGCTCTATTCCGAGATCGGCCGCATCCTTTCGCATATCCTCAACCTCACGACGCAGGCGATGGACGTCGGCGCGCTGACGCCGCCGCTCTGGGGCTTCGAGGAACGCGAGAAGCTCATGGTGTTCTACGAGCGGGCCTCCGGCTCGCGCATGCACGCGAACTATTTCCGTCCGGGCGGCGTCCATAGCGATCTTCCCGAAAAGCTCGTCGCGGACATCGGCGCCTGGTGCGATCCCTTCCTGAAAGTGTGCGACGATCTCACCACGCTGTTCCTCGACAACCGCATCTTCAAGCAGCGCAACGTCGACATCGGCGTCGTGAGCCTGGAAGATTGCTGGAAATGGGGCTTTTCCGGCGTGATGGTGCGAGGCTCGGGCGCGGCGTGGGACTTGCGTCGCTCTCAGCCCTACGAGTGCTACGAGGAAATGGAATTCGACATTCCCGTGGGCCGCCACGGCGATAATTACGACCGCCAGGTCATCCGCATGGAAGAAATGCGCCAGTCCGTGCGCATCATGAAGCAATGCGTCGAGAAACTGTCCCGCGCCGATGGCAAGGGGCCGGTCTGCGCGCGGGATCACAAGATTTCCCCGCCTTCGCGCGGCGAGATGAAGCGCTCCATGGAAGCGCTCATCCATCACTTCAAGCTCTACACGGAGGGCGTGAAAATTCCCGCTGGCGAGGTTTACGCCGCGGTCGAGGCGCCGAAGGGCGAATTCGGCGTCTATCTCGTCTCCGACGGGTCCAACAAACCCTGGCGCTGCAAGATCAGGGCGCCCGGTTTCGCGCATTTGCAGGCGATGGATTTCCTCTGCCGCAAGCATCTTCTCGCCGACGTGAGCGCGATCCTCGGCTCCATCGACATCGTCTTCGGCGAGGTGGACAGATGAATCTCGCCGGCCGCCTCCAGCAACTCGCGTGGTATCTCGCTGTGACGGCGGTGTTCCTGCTCGTCAGCCGGGTGCTGTTCGACCTGCTGGCCGGGCGGCCTCCGTTCTGGTCGACGCACGACCAGATCGTCGGGTTTCTGTGGACTTGCCTCGTGGGCGGTCCGTTCATCCTGTTCGCGCTGCTGGTGGCGGCGCAGGCCAAACCGTCCGGGAAGCAGAACTGAAATGAGTGTACGCCGCCTCGCTGAACAGCAGCCCGCGAGTTTCGCCTTCACGCCCGAGAACGAGGCCTGGGCGACGCGCGAGATCGCCAAGTATCCGGAAGGCCGTCAGGCCTCCGCGATCATTCCGCTGCTGTGGAAGGCGCAGGAGCAGAACGACTACTGGCTGTCGAAGCCGGCCATCGAAAAGGTCGCGGACATGCTGGGGCTGCCGCGCATTCGCGCGCTGGAGATCGCCACCTTCTATTCGATGTTCAACCTCGAGCCGGTCGGCGAGCATTTCATCCAGCTTTGCGGCACGACGCCCTGCATGTTGCGCGGCGCCGGCGCGATCCGCGAGGTTTGCGAGAACCGCGTCGGCGAGCAGCGCAAGGTGAGCGCGGACGGCAAGTTCTCCTGGCTCGAGGTCGAGTGCCTCGGCGCCTGCTGCAACGCGCCAATGGTGCAGATCAACGATGATTATTTCGAGGATCTGACGCCGGAGAGTTTCGGCAAGCTGCTTGACGACCTCGCCGCCGGCCGTCCCGTGAAAAAGGGGTCGCAAGCCGGGCGGGTGTCCTCCGAGCCGGAGCCCGGCAAGGGCGGATCGCTGACGGATTCCGCGCTCTACGACGGCTCGGTCGTCGGCGCCTGGAAACAGCGATTCGACGAGGCGCGCGCGGCCGAGAAGGAGGCCGCGGCGAAAGCCGCCGCCGAGAAGGCCGCCGCCGCGGCCGCCGACAAGAAGTGAGGATGACGCGCCATGCTCGCTGACCGGGATCGCATCTTCACCAATCTCTACGGCTTCCAGTCGCCCGCGCTGAAAGAGGCGATGAAGCGCGGCGCGTGGGACGGCACGAAACACCTGATCGACCAGGGCGGCGCCTGGGTCGTCAACGAAATGAAGGCGTCGGGCCTGCGCGGTCGCGGCGGCGCCGGCTTCCCGACGGGCCTCAAATGGTCCTTCATGCCGAAGCCGGATCCGGCGCGTCCGAGCTATCTCGTCGTCAACGCCGACGAATCCGAGCCCGGCACCTGCAAGGATCGCGAGATCATGCGGAACGATCCGCATCTTCTCGTCGAGGGCTGTATGATCGCCTCCTTCGCGATGGGCGCTCACGCCTGTTACATCTACGTGCGCGGCGAATATATCGCCGAGCGCGTCGCCCTGCAGAAGGCCGTCGACGAGGCCTACGAGGCGAAGCTGATCGGCAAGGACAACGTCAACGGCTGGCCTTTCGATCTCTACGTGCATCACGGCGCCGGCGCCTATATCTGCGGCGAGGAAACCGCGCTGCTTGAAAGCCTCGAGGGCAAGAAGGGCATGCCGCGCATGAAGCCGCCGTTCCCGGCGAACATGGGCCTCTATGGCTGCCCGACGACGGTCAACAACGTGGAATCCATCGCCGTGGCGCCGACCATCCTGCGTCGCGGCGCCGGCTGGTTCCAGGGCATCGGCGCCAAGAACAACGTCGGCACGAAGCTGTTCTGCGTCTCCGGCCACGTCAACAAGCCCTGCAACGTGGAAGAGGCCATGAGCATTCCCTTCCGCGAGCTCATCGAGCGCCATTGCGGCGGCGTGCGCGGCGGCTGGGACAATCTGATGGCGGTGATCCCCGGGGGATCGTCCGTGCGCTGCGTGCCCGCCGAGCAGATCATCGATTGCCCCATGGACTTCGACAGCCTCTCGAAGCTGCGCTCGGGCCTCGGCACGGCGGCGGTCATCGTCATGGACAAGTCGACCGACATCGTGCGCGCCATCGCGCGCCTGTCCTATTTTTACAAGCATGAGAGCTGCGGCCAGTGCACCCCCTGCCGCGAAGGCACGGGCTGGATGTACCGCGTGCTCAACCGCATGGCCGAGGGCCGCGCCCAGAAGCGCGAGATCGACATGCTGCTCGAAGTGTCCAAGCAGATCGAGGGGCACACGATTTGCGCCCTAGGGGACGCGGCGGCCTGGCCTGTGCAGGGCCTCATCACCCATTTCCGTGGCGAGATCGAAAAGCGCATCGATCAATATGCCGCAAACCCCCACAGCGACCCTGTTCGCGTCGCGGCGGAGTAAGGCGACATGACCAAGATCATCGTCGATGGCAAAGAGCTTGACGTCCCGCCGGAGTTCACCCTCCTGCAGGCTTGCGAGGAAGCGGGCGCGGAAATTCCGCGCTTTTGCTACCATGAGCGCCTGTCGATCGCGGGCAACTGCCGCATGTGCCTCGTCGAGGTGAAGCCCGGCCCGCCCAAGCCCGCCGCCTCCTGCGCCATGGCCGTGCGCGATCTGCGCCCCGGCCCCAATGGCGAGCCGCCGGAAGTCTTCACCAAGTCTCCCATGGTGAAGAAAGCCCGCGAAGGCGTGATGGAGTTCCTGCTGATCAACCATCCCCTGGATTGCCCGATCTGCGATCAGGGCGGCGAATGCGATCTGCAGGATCAGGCCATGGCCTTTGGCGGCGATTCCTCGCGCTTCGCCGAGAACAAGCGCGCGGTGGAAGACAAATACATCGGCCCGCTG
>CAISEY010000127.1 GCA_903884435.1 uncultured Hyphomicrobiales bacterium
GACCTTCTTCGGCAAGCTGCCGAACCCGGACAAGACCGTCGTCAAGCTGCGCGGCATCGCCCACGTGGCCGTGCTCGGCAAGAACCGCCATCGCGTCTGGCACGCCATGGGGGATTTCCTGACGCAGCCGGGACTGGCGGGGGCGTAAAAGCGCGCGCCCCTGGCGCGTTACGATGCGCGGCGCGACCTGACCGCGCCGCGCTTTGCGTTCGACGCGCGAGCGCGCCCCATGGCGCGGCGCAGGGTGTCATTGATCCGCGTGTGCCAACCGGCGCCGCCCGCCTTGAAATGTTCGATCACATCGGCGTCCAGTCGCAAGCTCACGGGCTGTTTGACCGTCGCGAGCGGCGGTCGTCCGCGGCGAATGATCTTGCGGCCCTCGGTGATTTCGACTCGCGCGATGAAGGCGTCGTCGATTTCAGGCGCGTCATCGGGATCCACCCACTCAGACGAGCGCCCCGTATTTCGCTTGTTCCCGCTCATTGGCCTTCCTCATGCTGATGATGCGACGACCACGCCGCGTGGGCGTCCAGACCATGACGATCATTCGCCCGTCGAGCCGACCCATGCTGACGAAACGCGGCTTGGGATAATCCTTTCGCTCATCGCGCGCGGTATAAACGCGGCCGGCGAACATTTCCTCGGCGCGGGCGAAATCATGACCTCGCTCCAACAAGGTTTTGTCGCGCTTGCCCGGATCGAACTCGACCGTCATGTATTTATTGTATATACAATTAATTCAACGTCAAGCCGGGAGGCGTCCGCCAATCACTCGCCCTGTATCAGCCTGATTTCAGCCAGCAGCGACTCGATCAGCGTCCAGGCGCGCTTGAGCAACGCCGCGTCAACAAGCTTGCCATCGACAACTGTTCTGGCCGTGTTGCCGAACGACACCTCGCGGCCCGGCGCGACGCGCGACAGGGTCGACAGAAACATCTTGTGCAGATCGGCCTGCGCGCGCGCGCCGCCGAGCGGGCTTTCCGACGTGGTGAAAACGGCGACGCCCTTGTCGACCAGAATGGACGCGTAGCCCGGTCGCGACACCCAGTCGATGGCGTTCTTGATGACGCCGGACATGCCGTGATTGTACTCGGGGCTGAGCACGATCAAGCCGTCGGCGGCCGTGATCGCCGCGCGCAGGGCGCGCACCGGCGCCGGCGGATCGTGATCGAAGTCCTGATTGTAGATGGGGATGTCGTCGAGCTCGAACACCTCGATGGCGACATGCGCGGGCGCGGTGTCGCGCAGGGTGCGCAGGATGGCCTTCGACACCGAGGCCGCGCGCACGCTGCCCGGCAGGGCGACAAGCCTGAATTTCCGATCGTTGCTCATGCGGCTTCCCCACGCCCGTTGCCTTCGCGCCTTCCCATAGGGAGCGCGCCGTTGCGAAGCAACAGGTCATGGGGATAGTTTTGGTCAACACGGCCCACGCGGTCGGCGAACGGGGGTAAGCCTTGGGATATTTGTTGCCCCGCGCCGCGATCGCCGCGCCGCTCGCCCTGCTCGCCTGCCTCGCCCCGACGGCTTTCGCACAGACCGCCGCGCCGGACTGGATGATGCCCGAGAAGCTGGCGGCGGCGAAGGCCGAGGGCTCGGTTGTCGTCTATTCCTCGGTCAACGAGGGCGAGGCCCTGCCCGTCTGGAAAATTTTCGAGGAGGCGACGGGCGTCAAGGTCCAGTTCGTCAGGGGATCGGACGTCGCCATCAATTCGCGCATCGCCATCGAGGGGCGCGCCGGCCAGCAAAGCTGGGACATCACGGTGACGACGGCGGTGAGTCAGAACCCGCCGCAACTGCTGGCGCAATTCGACCTGCCCGAGGCGAAAAATCTCAATCCCATCGCGCGCGCGGCGGATCGCCGATGGTACGGCCATTCAATCAACTACAACGCGCCGTCCTATAACACGAAGCTCGTCGAGCGCGCGGACCTGCCGGTTTCCTTCGAGGATTTCGCCACCCGCGCGCAATGGCGC
>CAISEY010000128.1 GCA_903884435.1 uncultured Hyphomicrobiales bacterium
GACCGCCGCCGCGCCTGCCGCCGCCGCCGTCGCTCCGGCCCCGGCCGCCCCCGTCGTGAACGGCGCGCGCGTGTTTGCTTCGCCGCTGGCGCGCCGCCTGGCGAAGGACGCCGGCCTCGACGTTTCGAAAATCGGTGGCAGCGGGCCCCATGGCCGCGTGGTCGAACGCGACGTGAAGGCCGCCATCGCCGGCGGCGGCGCCAAAGCCGCGGCGGCCCCGGCGTCTCCGGCGCCGCGCCCCGCGAGCGCGCCGGCTTCCATGTCGGACGAGATGGTCAGGAAGCTTTTTGCGCCGGGCAGCTACGAGGAAATCCCGCACGATTCCATGCGCAAGACCATCGCGCGCCGCCTCGTCGAGGCGAAGTCTACGATCCCGCATTTCTACCTGAGCGTCGATTGCGACATCGACGCGCTGCTCGCCGCGCGCGAGCACATCAACGCCAACGCGCCGAAGGGCGCGGACGGCAAGCCCGCCTGGAAGATTTCGGTCAATGATTTCGTCATCAAGGCGATGGCCGTCGCGTTGCAGCGCGTGCCCGACGCGAACGTGTCGTGGACCGAGGGCGCGATGCTGAAGCACAAGCACTCGGACATTGGCGTCGCCGTTTCGATTCCGGGCGGGCTCATCACGCCCATCGTCCGCAACGCCGAGACGAAGGGCCTCGCCGCCATCTCCAACGAGATGAAGGACTACGCGGCGCGCGCCCGGGCCCGCAAACTGAAGCCGGACGAATACCAGGGCGGCTCTTCCGCCGTGTCCAACCTCGGTATGTTCGGCATCAAGAATTTCGCCGCCGTCATCAACCCGCCGCACGCGACGATTCTCGCGGTTGGCGCGGGCGAACAGCGCGTCGTCGTCAAAAAGGGCGCGCCCGCGGTCGCGACCGTGATGAGCGTCACGCTTTCGACCGATCACCGCGCGGTGGATGGCGCCCTCGGCGCCGAACTGCTCTCGGCGTTCCAGAAGCTGATCGAGAACCCGATGGGGATGCTCGTCTGACGCGCGGGGCGAGACTTCACCCCGCCGGGCCGGCTTCGACCTTCAATCGGCCCTTCGCCGCGCCGAGCGTTTCCGCCAGCAGTTTCGTGCAGGCGTAAACCGCCGAGATCGCGGGCGTGGGCGTTCCCGTGATCCGGCCGAGTTCGACGACCGAGCCCATGAGCGCGTCGACCTCGAGGAAGCGCCCGGCTTCCACGTCCTGCAACATCGAGGTCTTGTGCTCGCCGACGGCCTCGGCGCCCGCGATGCGTCTGGCGATGGGGATGCGGAAGCGGATGCCGAGCTTCTCGCCGATCGCCTGCGCCTCCGCCATCATGTCGGCCGCGAGCGAGCGCGTTAGCGGAAAGCGACAGATCGAGGCGAGCGTCGCATGGGTCAGCGCGCTGATCGGATTGAAGCTCATGTTGCCCCAGAGCTTCGTCCAGATTTCCGCGCGGATGTCGGACACGACCGGCGCCTTGAAGCCCGCGGCGGTGAAGGCGCGCGACACGGATTCGACGCGCGGCGATTTCGAATTGTCGATTTCGGCGAGCGAAAACCGGTTGCCCTCGATCAGCCGGATGACGCCGGGTTCGGCGATTTCCGCGGCCGGATAAACCACCGAGCCGAGCACGCGCCCGACCGGAAGATGGTCCGCGATCACGCCGCCCGGATCGACGCTTTCGACGCGGCGCCCGTCGAATTCGCCGCCGTGCTTCATGAAATACCACCAGGGGACGCCATTCTGCGCGGTGAGGACCATCGTGTCCGCGTGAAACAACGCGGGCAGGTCGCGCGCGACGTCGGCCACCTGGTGCGCCTTCATGCCGAGGATCACCAGATCCTGCGCGCCGGCGTCCGCGATCCGGCTGGTGGCGCGAAGCTTCACGGCGTGACGCGATCCGTCTTCCTCGACGAGCGCGAGACCGTGCGCCTCGATGGCCGAAAGATGCGCGCCGCGCGCGATCACGCTCACTTCCTCGCCGGCTTTCGCGAGGCGAACCGCGAGCAGCCCGCCAATGGCGCCCGCGCCGACGACGCAAATCCGCATGTCAGCGCCGCCCGGAAATCGCGACCAGCGTGTAATCGGGGTCGGCGATGAAATAGTCCGCGTAGGGCGCCTGCCTGCGCGCGAGGTCGAGACGCGCCGCGCCTTCCTTGCCGCGCCCGAGCGGCACGCCATTCATCAGCGGGTTGGCTCCGACGGCCTCCTCGAGATCCTCCTTCACCTTGTCGCCGCTTTCGACCGAAAAGCCGAAATGATCCATGCCTGTCGGCAGAATGTTCGTGCCGAGATAGTCGCGGATTTTGTAGGGCATGATGACCAGCGTCACCTTGCCGTCCGTGAGGTAGTGATTGGGGTCGCCCGCCGGCGCGTTGCGCTCCTCGAACCGGAACACGTCGGCGTAGAAACGCGCCATCTCGTCGGGCCGCAGCGTGCGGATGGCGACGTGGCTGATGAAGCGTTCGTGCTGGTTGCCATCGTTCTCGACGTAGACGCCCGCGCGGTTTTCCATTTTCTTCTGCGAGAGATCGAACACGTTTCCGTCTGGATCGTTCGCGGTGATTCCGGCGAAGGGTCGCGTCGAGGGCCGCTCGACATAGTCCGCGTCCTTGTAAGCCTTCAGCCGGTCGAGCACCGTCGGCACGTCCTCGACCTCGACGCCGAAATGATCGAGGGCGGCCGGGCGCCCCGCCTTGCGCGGATTGATGTTGAGCCCGACATAGCCGTCGCCAACGGTGATGGCGCGCACGGCGCGCTTGAAGTTGGGCGAGGTCTTCATGCCGAAAATCGCCTGGTAGTAATTCGCCAGCAGCGCGTATTGCTGGCTGACGATGGCGACGTGATTGATCTTGGCGAACATGACGGCTCCTGTTTCGTTCCCGGGGATTATTCGGCGACGGTCGCGCCCGTGAGGTTCATCGCCTTGTTGGCGGCCTTGATGACCTCGGGCGGCAGCGCGAAGGAATCCTCCAGTATTTTCTGCAGGCGTTCGCCGCTGATTTCGCCAATCTCGATGTTCAGCCGCTTCGCCTCGGCGATGAAATCGGGATCGATCATGGCTTCGTGGAAGGCGGCGCGCAGCGCCGCGACGCGCTCTGGCGGCACGCCGGGCGGCGCGAGCATTGGCCGGTCCATGTCGAGCGGCGCGAGGGTCAGCCGCAAAATCTGTTTCGTGCGGTCGTCCGTGGCGAACTCGACGAGCGCGGGCGTGTCGGGGAACAGCGGGTTGCGTTCGAGTCCCACGACGATGGGAACCGAAACCTTCTTTTGTGGAAACCAGTTCGGCCGCGTCGAGTTGATCGAGGAGACGAGGCCGCCGCAGCGGCCATGCACCTCGCCGCGCTCCATGGCGAGATACACGTCGGCGCCGCCCGTGTATCCGGAGATGATCTTGATCTTCGTGCCGAAGAGTTCGTTGATCATCGCCGGCATGGTTTCCATTTGCGATCCCGCGCCCGTGCCGCCAACGATGTACTGCCTGGTCTTCACGTCGTCCCAGGTCGTGACGCCGGACGCGGTCCACGACACGCAGATCGCGGAGGAGCTGTTGATGCTGCCGATCCAGTTCATCTTGCGCGGGTCGAAGGTCGCGCCCTTGAGCCCGTAGAGCGGCGCGAACGGCACGCTCGAATGCACGAAGCCCATGACCGTCCCGTCCTTCGCCGCGGCGTTGGCGAGATAGAGCATGGCCCGGATTCCGCCCGCGCCCGGCATGTTTTGCGTGACGACGACGGGATTGCCCGGGATGTGCTTCGTGAAAAACGGCGCGAAGGCCTGCATGTAACTCGCGTATCCGCCGCCCGCGCCGGCGGACAGGATCATCAGGATTTGCTTGCCCTTGTAGAAGTCCGCGATCGCGTCGGCCCGCGCGGAGCCCGGGATCGCGAGCGCCAGGGTCACGAGCGCCGTTGCAATGCGTTTCATCCATGTCTCCCGCGCCCGCGGAGGTCCGCGGCGATCATTTCCCCGACGCCAGCGCCGCCTTTGCCGCTTCCACGCGGTCGCGCGGCAGGGCGAAGGCCGCGTCGACGGACCTGGCCAGAAATTCGCCATCGACTTCGTCGATTTCCAGACGCTGCTTTCGAGCCTCGGCGATGAATCCCGGATCGTTCATGGCCTCGTGGAAGGCTTTCCGCAAGGCCGCGAGCCGTTCTCCGGACAGGCCGGGCGGCGCGATGATCGGGCGGTCCATGTCCTGGTAGGCGAGAAGGATCTCCATGGTCTGCCGCGTCGCCTCGTCCTTCGCCATCTCGACGATCGCGGGCGTGTCGGGAAAAGTCTTGCTGCGCTTGAGGCTCAATTGCACGGGCGCGAAGACTTTCCGTTGCGGAATCCAGTCGGGCCGCGTCGACATGATCGAGGAATAGCTGACGCCGCATCTGCCCATCACCTCGCCGCGCTCCATGGCGAGATAGACTTCGTTGCCCGCGTTGTAGCCGGAGATGATTTTGATTTTCGTGCCGAAGATTTTGTTGAAGGCCTCCGGCATGGTCTCCATCTGGGAGCCGCCGCCGGTGCCTCCGACGATGAATTCCTTCTCCATCATGTCTTGCCATGTGCGGACGCCCGACGTGTGCCAGGACGCGCAAATCTCGTTGGCGCGGTTGAGCGAGCCGATCCAGCCGAACTTGCGCGGATCGAAATTCGCGCCCGCCATGTCGAACAGCGGCGCGAAGGGCACGCTGGAATGGACGAGGCCGATGGTCGTTCCATCCTTCGGCGCGCTGGTGAAAAGATATTGCATGGCGCGCAAGCCGCCCGCGCCCGGCATGTTCTGCACGACGATGTTCGGCTTGCCCGGCAGACGCGCGGAGAGAAACGGCGCGAAGGCGTTCGCGTAGGAGGAATAGCCGCCGCCAGCGCCCGCGGAGAGAATCC